>JBEICO010000040.1:0-9745 GCA_040383965.1 Francisellaceae bacterium | reverse complement strand
TAAAAAACATGTGTTCGAATATATCGATGTGTATTATAATCGTAAGCGTCTTCATTCGAAACTGGGCTATTTGAGTCCAATAGCGTTTGAGGAAAAACAAGTTGCTTAGCAATATGTCCGTTTTTTCGGGGGAAGATCAAAATGAAGTTTTGGAATAGATTGTAATCCTCCTTCATTGAGGGCGCGTGCACCATACCCTAAACGACTTCCTCCTTCTATTATGGATCGAATTCGGGGGTGTTGTTTAAAGCGTTGAAATTCTTGGAAGGGATCTAAGTAGGGATTTTGGTAATCCAGTCCTACAACAAGTCCAATAGAAATGAGGTTGTTGGGGAGGTGGTATATAAATGAGCCTCCATAAGTTGCATTATTTAATGGCCAACCTATGGTATGTGTTACAAGACCTGTTTGATGTTTAACACTTGGGATTGACCACAACTCTTTTATCCCGAGCCCATAAGTTTGTGGATCCGAATGTGCTTGAAGCTTAAATTTAGCAGAGACAGCTTTTGTGAGAGATCCTCTTGCGCCTTCTGCAAGCAAAGTATATTTCGCAAAAATGGAGATCCCAGGTTGATAGGAATGTTTTGGTTTTTCTTGTTTATCAAGGCCGAAAGCACCTATTTTAACCCCAATGGCCTGTTCTGCTGAATTGTATAACATTTCTGTGGCAGCAAACCCTGTAAATATTTCAACGCCTAAGTTTTCAGCCTCTTTTGCCAGCATTTGGGTAAACAACCCTAGACTAATAATATAATTTCCTTTGTTTCGCATGGGTGGTGGTGTTGGAAGTTGAATGGCGTGACTTTGGGTTAACCATAAAAATTCGTCTTGTTGAACCGGCGTATAAAGAGAAGGGTTTTGGGTATGCCAATGGGGTAATAATTCTTTTAAGGCAGAAGGATCAAGAACGGCGCCTGATAAAATATGAGCGCCAACATGAGAGCCTTTTTCAAGTACACAAATTCTAAGTCTTTTTTGTTGTTGGTCGGCTAGTTGAGTAAGTCGAATGGCGGCAGAGAGTCCGGATGGCCCGGCACCGACGATAACAATATCATATTCCATTGATTCTGTTGACATCATTGCGTCATGATAGCACGGATACTCAATATAGCCCTCCAAAAAAGACTTTTGATAAAGGAGCTCTGTTTCTGTGTAGAGAGTTAGCTCTTAAGCAAAAGACGTTGCTTAAGAGCTATACTTTTTGTTGGGCAAGGAGCGTTAAAAATACTATGTCAGAATTCGTGCTGTTATTTGTTATTCTTGTGGAAGGATTTGTGACCATATCGGCAGAAATCTTAACCATACGCCAGCTTATTCCCGTGGTAGGCAATAGCGTGGTGGTGACCAGTTTAATTATTGGTGTTTTTTTATTATTTCTGGCTTATGGATATCGTAAGGGAGGACAGTACCAGAAAGATTTCGTGGGTATTTTAAAAACCAATTTTACCAAAAGCGCAGTATGGTTAGGCGCGGGATTATCTTTTGCCTTAATTGATTTATTTTTTAACGTAATACATCACTATTTAAGAGTGGGTGTCTTAGTGGCATTACTGATCTATCTTCTTCTGGTCACGGCGCCTTTGGTTTACTTTTTGGGACAAACAGTACCCATTACCATGAACTTAATAAAAAATGTTAAATCCACAGGTGCTATTGGTGGAAAAATTCTGCATTTAAGTACGTTGGGTTCTTTCTTGGGAGCGGTGTTGACCAGTCTATTTTTAATGAATACATTTGGAGTTGCTTGGACGGTTGTTGTGAATTATCTGTTACTAGCGTCTTTGGTATTGATAACATTTAAGAGTTTTAAAAAAGATGGTTTAAAAATCTTTATTTTGTGTTGTGCTTCTCTGGTTGTATACCAATTAAATGTGAGCGCAGAAAATAAACTTTTCATCAAAACCAATTCGTTTGCAAATTATAAAGTTATTAAAGACGGTGAGAGTAAAATTTTGCAGTTAAATAACTCCTTCAGCTCTCGATTAACCGCGGATAAAAAAGGACTTGCTTATATTGAGTATATTAAGAGTATTCTGTTTGAAGATTTGGCTTTAACTGGAAAAGAAATATTGGTATTGGGCGCAGGGGGATTTACGTTGTCGGCAGAGCAAGAAAAAGGTAATCACTTTACGTATGTTGATATTGATCCCGATATTAAAGAAGTTGTTGAGGATCATTTTTTAAGACCCATCTCGGGAGAGTTTGTGGCGGCAGATGCCAGAACTTTTTTAAATGAAACGTCAAAAAAATTCGACGTTATCATTTCAGATGTCTATAGCAATAAGACGTCAATTCCTACCCATTTGGTCACAAAAGAATACTGGACGCAAATAAGAAATGCCTTGCAGCCAGGAGGCGTGGCTATTTTAAATATTATTGCACGTCCCACCTTGGAGGATGATTATTCTCGTCGCATGGATAATACAATTCGTTCAGAATTTCGTAGATGTATGGTGGCACCATTCAAATATTCGGATGAGGTGAGCAATATTATTTACCTATGTAAAGAAATTCAAGAAGCAGGAGAGAATAAAAAAGAGCTCTATAGTGATGGATTGAATCAATCCGCGTTAGATTATTTTAAGGCCTTTAAAGAGTGAGGCAGTGGTTATGAAATGTTTGGTTCCTGTAAAAAGAGTCATTGATTACAGTGTTAAAATTCATGTTAAAAGTGATATGACGGGTGTTGAAACAGAAAACATGAAAATGAGCATGAATCCTTTTGATGAAATTGCCTTAGAAGAAGCTGTCAAACAAAAAGAAGCTGGAAGCTTGACAAATATCGTTGCGGTTTCTATTGGCCCTAAGGGTACGAGTGAAATCTTAAGAGCAGCGTTAGCAAGGGGGGCGGATAGGGCTATTTGGATCGAACACGAAAAACCCTTAGAGCCTTTTAATGTTGCAAAAATCTTAAGTGTTATCGTCAACAAAGAAGCTCCAAATCTTATTTTAATGGGGAAGCAAGCTATTGATGACGATTGTAACCAAACTGGGCAGATGTTGGCAGCGCTGTTAAGTTGGTCTCAAGGAACGAACTGTTCAAAGCTAATCTTAAAACCAGATCAAAATCAAGCAGAAGTCAAACGTGAAGTTGATGGGGGTTTAGAGACGCTTCTTTTAACACTCCCTGCTGTTATTACTGCAGATTTGCGTTTAAATGAGCCTCGTTATCTGACATTACCCAATGTGATGCGCGCCAAAAATAAACCGTTAGAACAAATTACGCTTGAAGATTTGCACATTCGCATTGATCAACATGTTACAGTTTTAAAAGTTGAACCTCCTCCCGTTAGACGCCAAGGGTGTTTGGTAGTTGATGCAAAAGAATTGGTCCATAAATTAATCCATGAAGTAAAAATATTATAGAGGGTAACGCCATGGTCCGATCCGGAATATTGGTTCTTGCAGAGCATGATAATAACGAACTTAAAAAATCAACAGAGAATACTATTGCAGCTGCAAAACAACTAACGGGGGAAGTAACTGTTTTAATTGCAGGGACTCCTTCCGAAGCGGTGGTGAGTGCTGCAACAGCATTGATGGGCGTTAGTAGAGTTTGGGTTTGTCATGCGTCTTGTTTTGAACAGGGATTATCTGAAAATATAGCCGAATTAATTAAACTGAAGGGAAAAGATTTTTCTTATATATTGGCACCTGCGACAACTTATGGCAAAAATATTTTACCAAGAGCTGCAGCACTCTTAGGAGTAGCGCAACTTTCGGATATTATTCAAATATTAGGTCCAGATCTTTTTGTGAGGCCTATTTACGCGGGTAATGCGGTTGAAACCGTACAGTCTCTAGATCCGATCCGTGTGCTCACGATTAGAACTACGGCATTTACGTCTTTAGGACAAACAGCTCCTCTCGCACCCGTTGAATATTTATCTGAAACAGTTGATCTTAAGCTTTCACAGTTTGTGGCAAAAGAGGCAACGGCGTCTCTTCGGCCAGAATTAACTGGAGCACGCAGAGTGGTGGCTGGCGGGCGTGGGCTTAAAAGTCGAGAGAATTTTAAATTATTAGAAATTTTAGCGGATCAATTAGGAGCAGCCTTGGGGGCTTCTCGCGCTGCGGTAGATGCGGGTTTTGTTACAAATGATTTCCAAGTAGGACAAACGGGCAAGGTCGTTGCCCCAGAACTCTATATAGCAATTGGGATCTCCGGAGCAATTCAACATATTGCGGGAATGAAGGACAGTCAAATTATTGTTGCCATTAATCAGGATCCCAATGCCCCCATTTTTCAAATCGCGGATTATGGGTTGGTTGGAGACTTATTTCAAATCCTTCCAGAATTGACCCAGGAATTAGCTATCCAAATGGGCAAATCTTAAGGTAGAATGGTAAACCTTAAGGAGTTGCTATGTATAAACAACAAATAAAGATTGAAGACTTTGATCCCGAGCTTTGGGCCGCTATTGTTGGGGAACAGCATCGCGAAGAAGAACATATTGAACTCATTGCTTCAGAAAATTATGTCAGCCCTAGGGTATTAGCAGCACAGGGCTCAGTGATGACAAATAAGTATGCGGAAGGATATCCCGGAAAGCGATATTATGGCGGTTGTGAATATGTGGATATTGCCGAGCAACTCGCTATCGATCGGGTTAAAGAATTATTTAATGCCCCCTTTGCAAATGTGCAACCACACTCAGGCTCGCAAGCCAATGCCGCAGTGTGTATGGCCATTCTCGATCCAGGCGACACACTTTTAGGAATGAATCTGGCACATGGTGGTCATCTTACTCATGGATCGCAAGTTAATTTTTCGGGCAAGCTTTACAACTCCATCCAATATGGTATTGATCCTGTTACAGGTGAAATTGATTATGACAAGGTCGAGCAATTAGCATATGAAAACCATCCAAAATTAATCATTGCTGGGTTTTCAGCGTATTCACGCATTGTTGATTGGCAGCGTTTTCGAAAGATTGCAGATAGTGTGGGTGCTTATTTCATGGCAGATATTGCTCATGTTGCCGGATTAGTGGCAACAGGGTTATACCCATCGCCTGTCAATATTGCGGATGTTACCACATCGACAACACATAAAACGTTGCGGGGACCTCGAGGCGGTATTATCCTGGCGCGACAAAATCCTGAATTGGAAAAAAAATTAAACTCGGTGATTTTTCCTGGGACTCAGGGTGGTCCTTTAATGCATGTAATTGCGGCTAAGGCAGTGGCTTTTAAAGAAGCCTTGCAACCAGAATTTAAGGTGTATCAAAAGCAAGTACTGGCAAATGCCAGAGTTTTCTCAGAAAGATTGATCCAGAATGGGTTTAAAATTGTTTCAGGAGGCACCGATAACCATTTATTTTTGGTTGATTTAGTCGATAAAGGCATAACGGGGAAAGAAGCGGAGATAGCTTTAGGACGTGCTCATATTACGCTAAATAAAAATGTCATACCAAATGATTCGCGATCTCCAAATGTAACCAGTGGGCTTAGGATTGGAACACCAGCAGTTACCACCCGGGGCTTTAAAGAAAAAGAAATTGAACTCTTAGCAGATTGGATAACAGAAATAGTGAATAATATTTCCAATGAAGCTACGATCAATAGAATTCAAAAAGAAGTACTGGCCCTTTGTAAACGATTTCCGGTGTATCTATAATGCAATGCCCAATATGTCTTGCAGAGGATACTAAAGTCATTGATTCTCGATTAATCAGTGAAGGCAATCAAATTAGGCGGCGGCGTGAATGTATTCATTGTGCGGAACGTTTTACCACCTATGAAACTATGGAATTATCACTTCCAAGATTAATAAAGCGAGATGGCAGTTGCGTCCAATTTAGGGAGGAAAAGCTAAGGGCTGGGATTTTACGGGCTTTGGAAAAAAGATCTGTACGATCTGAACAAGTGGATGCAGCCGTTAATCGCATTGTGCATCGATTAGGTGCAACAGGCGAGCGAGAGGTAGCAACGGTACTCTTAGGAGAATGGGTAATGGCAGAATTAAGAGCATTAGATGAAGTGGCTTATGTCCGTTTCGCTTCTGTCTACCGGCGCTTTCAAGACATTGATGAATTTCAAGCAGAGATAGCCCTTTTAAAAAATCCTAGCGAACCTTTGGATGAGTAAGAAGCCCTCGTTTGTTGGTCGAAAAAAAGCACGTCGTTATGCGCTGCAAGCATTATATGGATGGACGTTATCTGATAATGCACTCTCTGATATAGAAGCACATACTTTAGCGGAACACCCAGAAGATCAATTTGATCTTGAATATTTCCATGCTTTGTTACATGGGGTTCCTGCAAATTTAAGTGATATCGATGCGATTTTCTCGCCTTTTTTGAGCAGAGATTTAGAAAGTTTAGGACCCATCGAATTAACCATCTTAAGAATATCCGTGTACGAATTAAAAGAAAGACTCGATATTCCTTATAAGGTAGTGATTAATGAAGCCTTAGAACTAGCCAAAACTTTTGGATCAGCCGACAGCCATAAATTTGTGAATGGTGTATTAGACAAAGTTGCCAGAATACTAAGAAAAAACGAGTAAAGAGTTCCATTCCATTGGCACTTAACCCATTCTTGCCAAGAACACTTCAAAAAACTGGATAAATGTTTAGTGCGCTTTAGTTTTTCACTACAAACTTTGAACTTTCTTAGTATAAAAAGTCCAAATTATAAGAATACCTAACAAGAAACGGAGATTGAATATGCGTAACCGCACACAATTAAAAGGTTTTTCATTAATAGAATTGATGATCGTCATTGCTATTATTGGAATATTAGCTGCGATTGCAGTTCCCTCTTATAAGAGTTATGTGGTGCGTGCCGATTTGGCAGACTTTACCACTCGAGCTAATGCTTATAATTTAGTCATTGCAGAGTATATCTCTGAGCAAGGCGGTTTAGATGAAGATGCCACAGCATTATGTGATAAGTTAAATGCTATGGATCAAACTGGTACTGCAAATGATGGTTCTACTATAGCATTAATAGACTCTTCAGATATGGGTAACTGTAATGGTGGTGATGGGAATGCAATATATGTGGTGGGGCTATCGAAGTCAAATCCTAATGTTGCTTTCGAATATGATTGGACATTTAACAGTGACTTTACCTATAAATTTAATTGTAGTATGGGTAACAATGGCGATGGGGGTGATTTTGAAGATAACATAAGCTCAACAAATTGTCCAAATTGGAACGACTTACCTGCTGGATATTGGGACCAAGCATATTAAGAAATTTAATGATGTCGTGTCTCGACAAGAGACACGACATTCATACCTACCAAGTATAGCGAACCGTATAATTCACCTTCGTTTCACCGTTTGCTTTAACAACAACTGGGAATTTGACTATTCCAGAGTTAACTTTTTCAAAAGCAGTAGAGCCCTTTAGAATTTCCCAATTGGCAGCTCTATATAAGCTCTCCTTAACAGTTATTTTGACATCTTTGTCTTTATGGTTCTTTAGGGTAATTTCAAAAGTTTCCTCAATAATATGACGGTTATTATCCAAGCTAAAGTCCATTTGTTTTTTGGTTGCAGACATATCAAATGCGCTGCCCATCTTAACTTGGATATCAGTATTGTTGGCAGTATGATCAATAATGTCTTCCCCAATAAACTCAGGATCTTTATTGGTTTTGTTGATAGCTGATATCCTAATGCGTCCTGCTGGTAGCGGTATTCCAAGTCCAGATTTCTCATTATTGGTCCATTTTAAGTATACATCTATTTTAGTGTTGGCATTTGTATTAATGTCCTTGTCTGTATTGGTGTATCCCGAATACTGCATGCTAGAAGAGCCATCAAAGATATATTGCTTTTCAACTGGAATTTTAGTGGTGCTAGACAGAAAAGGAATTTGTTTGGCCGTATTATTAGCCAGATTTAGTTTACCGTTTAAAGTGTACATGTGATACTCAAAAAGAGATTGTTCAGAAAATCCTTCAGGTGCCACGCTATCAGACATTTTGGCAGCCATCATCGGTCTAGCCATATAACGATTGGATTGTGCAGTATTCATATTTCCAGCGACTAATTTAAGACTAGCATCTTCAAAACTCATCCCGGTTTTGTTCATAATACTTATCCAGGAACTGAGTTCCAAACTCCCTTGATTAGGATCTGTTGCTTCTTCAAATATGGCATTATAATCTGCCCACCAAGTTATTTCCTTAGTCTGATAGCGGATTTCAGTTTTGTGCAAGCCTTGATTTTTTGCAGCGATATTCCAAATCAGGGTAGGGGTATTTGCCGAGTTGTTAGGCATGGTTGGAAACCGAATAGCAGAGAAATTGTTAATCGTTATGATTTGATTATTTTTATCCTGTAAAGTGATCCCGTTAACCGTACTTAATAATTTACCTGTGATTGAACCAATATCCGATCCGTGTAACTGTTCTACGATAATTTCTTTGCCTAAATAACAATTTAGAAAAGTTTGGTTATTAACGAGATCAAACCGATATTCTTGTTCTAGGATTTTAGTACCCGTAGGATCGGTTAGGGATCGGAACTGTACCGTAGTAGGATCCAGATAGGCGGGGATCTGTGTTAAACGAATGTTATTTTGACCTGCTTTTAGCTCTAACTCTCTCTGGTCGATCACATAGGCATAGCCGGGTAGTGTATCACTCCAACCCGTACTCCCTGGGGTGGCGCTGCTATAAATGCTAAGTTCAATGGCATTTGCTTGGGTTGGGATAACCATACTGCCAGATAGAATAAAAGCTAAAAAAACCTTTTTAAAATTATGCTGAATCATTACCAATCCTTGGTGTTTATGTATAATCTTGTTTTAATTTTAGCCTAGTATGAAGCGAGGTCAAATTCTATCTTATTATCTGGTTGCGAGCGTAGCGAAGCAATCTATAAAAAGTGCTTTAATGCTTCTCTACGCTCAAGACGACGGTCTAATGATAAGACTTAATGGTATAATTCAAACTTCTCTTTCACAGTAAGCTGCTGTTGGTGTTCTACAACTTGTGTTTCAGTTTCTACATTCGACTTTTTAGCTTTTAAGTCTAGCACTCCAGTTGCATCACTTGAAAAAACCATTGGTCGTGTATTAAAGCTGGTTGTATTAAAAGAGGTAACAGCCGAACTTAACGTATCTTCATCGCTGTCGTCGTCTTTCTTTAATTCACGACCGCTTTGTAAAGCAGCAATGGTTTCACTCATCAATGCGCCGAAAAGCACTTCAGGTTGATGTGTTAGATAAGCATCAAGCACCTTTTGTGCTAACTTTTCTACAAAGTCATGTTCCACTTTTAGAGGGTCTTTAATCTTTGATTTATATAGCAGAAAATCAATGCTTGACGCCAAGAGGGCTTTTCTGGCTGCAATTTTATCGTCTTCTGTTATTTTAATTTTAGTGTTAATTAAAGCAACTATTGCTCCTCGCTTAGGATGGTGCTCATTTTTAAGAAAAATTTGCGCCATCATTAAGGTATGAGGCGTAACTTTTTCCTGTTCACAGTAGGAAAAATAGTTTCGTAGGGTTATCTCTCTATCTTCAGTGGTAAAAGCTTTATACAAGGGCCGGGTTGCTTTATCAGCGAGTACCATCGCGTCTTCTATAGAGAGCAACACACGGGTTTCTAGTCCTTTTAGAAAATTCACAAAAATTAACGAAAAAGCCGACATTTTTGCAGAAGAAGACCAGCCGCAATTCCCACTTTTTTGGGGTTTTTTAGGCAATGTCTTTGTCAATTCAAGGCCTAAAGGTTGTAGAATAGATTTGAACTCGCTCAAGGTAATACCGGATTTAAGCG
>JBEICO010000039.1:0-9836 GCA_040383965.1 Francisellaceae bacterium | reverse complement strand
TCTATACTTTGATAATATTGAAAGTGTCATGACGCATCCTAAAGTTATGGATTATGTTCTTTGGCTGTTAGTCGCCTGTAAAGAGCGTGGTCTTTTGGCTTAAAGGGGTCAGATCCAAACAAAAGACATTAAACATGAAAAGTAATATAATTCAATGCATTTTTTAAATTTTAGATCCGATAAATGTCGGATTTTCTTTCGTTAAAGGGATTGATAATATTTCACATAATAAAATATATAGAAATCTAATTTTTTTGTATGGCTAGACCTTTAAGAATAGAATTCCCTGGGGCTTGGTATCATGTGATGAACCGAGGATCTGCGCGTCAAACAATTTTTCATCATTCACAACAATATCAATTATTTATTGATTTACTTAAGGAGGCTCACAATAGATATCAATTGGAGATCCATGCTTATTGTTTAATGAGTAATCACTATCATTTATTTGTTCGAACGCCATACTCAAATCTTAGTAGAATTATGCGTCATATAGATGGGGTTTTTACTCAAAAATATAATCGAATCAATAAAACAGATGGTCCGTTGTTTAGAGGCCGTTATAAAGCTATTTTGGTTGATGCGGATGAATATCAAATGCAACTAAGCCGTTATATTCACTTAAATCCTGTTACAGCAGGATTGGTTCAGGATCCTGTGGCGTATCCCTGGTCAAGCTATCAAGGTTATATGGAAATCGATAAAAAGCCTGATTGGTTAACTTGTTGTAATACTCTGAGTTTATTTGGAACAGAAGATAAAATCCACAATTATAAGAGATTTGTTGCGGAAGGTATTGATGACGATATGAATAATTATTTTAATGCTATAAGAAAGTTTCCAATTTTAGGGTCGAAAATATTTATTAGAAAAATAAAAGATAGTTACATGAAAAATGTATCAGAACAGGAAATTTCTCAACAATCAGAACTGATAAGGTATTTGCTGCCAACCATTGATGAGGTCATATACACAGTTGCAAACTATTATAATGTAAGCAGTTTCGAGATTATAATAAACAGGAATAGAAAGTTAGGAAACTTACCAAGGAGAGTAGCTATATTCCTCTCTTTTAAAATATTAGGCTACGATCAAAAAGCAATAGCTCTTAGATTTAAAGGGCTTTCAAATACTAGTATCTCTCCAATTTGTCAGAGAATGGGAATTCAATTGAAGAATAATGATAATTTACGGGATGACATTGAGAAAATTAGAAGAAATTTGTCTTTTGTTAGGACTTGACCCCAGGGTTCAGATCCTTTAGTCTCAACAGTTCACCAGGGGTGCCGGCAAGTATCACAGCCGGCTGAAAGAACGCATCGGGCGTTTAACCCTTACTACCTGATCTGGGTAATACCAGCGGAGGGAGAGTGATATGTCGACATCATTGTTACTTCGAAAAGAACTTTCACAGTCTTCTAATCCAGTAAATCTAAGTAATTTTAAAATACTGTTCCCAACACTTTTGGGAACGGTGGTTGAGTATTATGATTATGCTTTATACGGATTTTGTGCCAGTCTTTTAGCCGCCCAATTTTTTAGTGTTCAAGAGCCTACCACAGCACTTATCAAAACCTTTGGTATTTTTGTGGCGGGTTCGTTATCAAAGCCGCTAGGTGCTATTTTATTTGGTCATATTGGAGATCACTTTGGCCGCAGTATCTCTTTAAAAATCAGCATGATTGGTATTGCGTTACCCACAGTAATCATAGGATTATTGCCAACCTATGCTGTTATTGGATGGTGGGCACCCCTTTTGTTATTGTTGTGTCGCATTTTGCAAGGCATGTTAACGGCGGGGGAGTCGGAGGGCGCGCGGATCTTTATATATGAATCCATTGGAAAACATAGGCCTTGCCTAACCAATAGTCTTTCCGGGATCGCTTCGATGTTGGGTATTTATTTGGCCTCTCTTGCCGCCTCTGCTTGCATTGCATTAGAAACAAGAGATGCTTGGCGTCTGCCTTTTTTGGTTGGAGGAATTTTAGGGATAGGGGTATTTTGGATCCGCAGTTTTCTCCCGGAAACTCCAGAGTTTATACAATTTTCACGTACAAAATTGCATAGTACTTCCAGTTCTTTTCAAGAAGTACTTTTAAAAAATAAAAAATTTATTTTTGCTGCAATTTTATTATGTGGTGCATCGGGCGGGGGATATCATCTTTATTTGGTGTTTTTGGGTCATTATTTAAGTACTCTACTGCATTTGACTGATCCATCAACAGCAGCTTTTCATACCAGTCAAGCAATTTTGATTTATACGCTTACTGCACCCCTTGCAGGGTTAATAGCCGATCGTTTTGGCGCCTTTAAAGTTTTAAAATGGGCATTATGGTCGTTGTTAGGTGTAGGATTTTTAAATATTTTCATGATCCAGCAATTGAACATTCCCTTTTGGTTAATAGGGTTAACAGCAGGAATATTGGCTTTTTCCCAAACCCCAGGAAATATTGTGTTATTAAGAGCTTTTAGTACGGGAGAACGCTACCGTTGTATGAGCATTGGACATGCTATGGGTTCTATGATTTTTTCTGGTAGCGCCACGGTTATTGGGTTATGGCTGTGGCAAATAACAGGGTGGGTGGCAGCCCCCCTTATCTATTTTGTCTTGTTAACGCTATTCAAGTTTATTGCCGTGATGCTATTTCAACAAAAAGCTTAAAAAATCTAGAAAAAACCTTGACATTAAAACTTAGAGTGATAAAATTACCCTCCCATGAAAAATCTACCCAAAACTTTATTGCCGTTTGTTTGGCACTTTATTAAGCCTCAATATGGGCGGTTTTTGTTGCTCACCATAACCATGCTAGGGTGGTCTATTCAAGAAGCTGTCTTCCCCTATTTTATTAAGCTGATTATGGACAAGATTGTCGCGCATTCTGCGGATAAGTCTACTATTTTTACGGCCCTTGCCCCAACTCTTATTACGGGCGTGACACTTTGGATTTGTATTGAGATCTTTTTTAGGGTGTACGATTTTCTTTCGGCCATTGTTTATCCAAAGTTTAAGGCGGATGTTCGTACTGCTCTTTTCCGATATTCTCAACAACATTCCTACCAATTCTTTTCAGATAACTTTGCCGGAAGCATCGCGAGTAAAATTTCCCGAATGCCAGATGCCATAGAAAAAATACTCATGATTTCTTTGACGATTATCTTCCCGGTGATAATGGGTTTTATGATTAGCGTCACGATATTATATCGCGCAAAACCCTTATTTGGATGTATTATGGGGGGGTGGTTTTTACTGCACCTCTTGATCACCCTTCTATTCACACGTCAGTGTTCGCGTTATTCAGCAGATCATTCGGCTTCGCTAACCCTTTTAAATGGTAAAATTGTGGATGCCTTAACCAATATTGCGAATATTCGGCTGTTTTCACATAATCGCTATGAAAGGCGGTATCTATCGCAGTATCAGGACAAGGAGGTTAAACTCGCGCAGCGTTTATTTCGCTATAACGCCGTCATGAAATTATTTTTAGGACTTGCAAGCCAGATTTTTATTTTTACCATGGTAGGGTTAGGCATTTACGCTTGGCAGCAGAATTTAATTACCTTGGGAGAATTAGCTTTGATCCTATCTTCTCTTAATTTAATTGGCTTGGCTTGGTATATGGGGATGCATTTAATTGAAATTTACGAAAGCATTGGAACGTGCCAAGAGACCTTAACCATTATCCAAAGGCCACATGAGATTGTGGATAAACCGGAGGCAAAACCCATTCAGATAACTCGTGGTGAAATAGTGTTTGATCATGTAACTTTTCATTACACAAAAAATCGGAGCATTTTTAAAGATAAAAAAGTTACCATACGTCCAGGAGAAAAAGTTGGCTTGGTTGGTTTTTCAGGTTCTGGGAAGACCACTTTTGTTAATTTGATTTTACGGTATTTCGATGTTGAGGGCGGACGGATCTTAATTGATCAACAAGATATTGCCTTAGTGACACAGGGATCACTTCGCGAAAATATTGCATTAATTCCACAAGATGCAACCCTATTCCATAGAACTTTAACAGAAAATATACGGTATGGCAGGTTAAATGCGACGGATCAGGAAATTATTCAGGCGGCAAAAGATGCTCATTGCCATGAATTTATTGAGCAGCTTTCAGAAGGATATAATACTCTCGTCGGAGAAAGAGGAATTAAGCTTTCTGGTGGGCAAAGGCAGCGTATTGCTATTGCAAGGGCTATTTTAAAAAATGCGCCTATTTTAATTTTAGATGAGGCCACTTCCTCATTAGATTCAGTCACGGAAAGATATATCCAAGACAGTTTGCAAAAACTAATGCATAACCGTACTACCATTGTGATTGCACATCGATTGTCGACTCTTTCCGGGATGGATCGAATTTTAGTGTTTCAAAATGGACAAATTATCGAGGATGGAACCCATACAGCATTACTTAAAAAGCAGGGGCACTATGCCAAGTTATGGAACATGCAAGCAGATGGGTTCTTACCGGAGTCACCAGAAGGTGGCGAGTTTATCCCAAGGGAATAATTTCGCCGGCACCTGAAATTTCCTGCGTAATTTTGGGATTGCCATAATATTGCACTTTACCATAGCCCTCAATTTTAACATTTAGCTCATCTTTTGCTTTGATTTTAGCAGTTCCAGATCCGCTGATTGAGATAGTGGTGGAGTCGGTTGCAAGCTTATCCCCCTGAAATACACCAGAACCTGCAATGGTGATTTTCTGGCTTTTTGCATTACCCTGAATTTTTATATCTCCAGCGCCATTAATGGTATTATTTAATTCATTAACCTTAATTTTAATATCTACAGTTCCAGATCCATCTAATACAATATTCAGTTTATCCCCCGTTATTTTTCCCTGAGAAACAATTCGGATCCCTCCGGATGACTTAACACTCTCAATATTTTTCACGGTTAAATAATAAGTGACGGTTTTATCAATATTGTGAATATTCTTCTTGGGTCCCAAGTAAAGTACTGCCTTTGTAACAGTGCTATCAATTTTTGCAAGAGTCTCAGGATCCGCTTCAATGGTTAGGGCGTCTTGATTGCCTTGTTTTAGGAATAATTGGCTCCCCCCCGCAATTACTATGTGAGAAAAGTTTGAGATTTCTCGTGTCTGTTTGTTGGTTTTTTCATTGGCGAAACTCTCATTTAAAGCTAAGAGACAGAAAGTATAAAAAATGGTTTTTAACAGTGGTTTTCCCAAAAGATTTTTTAACATATTCACTCCTCATGGACACAAGTTAATAAAATATCTTCTAAAGGTAAGGCTATAGTGGGTTTTTCGAAATGATCCATTTCTAATATGGAATTTTCTTTCCTCGGGGTGATTTTTTGTTGTGCTAGATGCGCCACAATTTTATCTGTTAATAAAGGGGCAAGCGCAAGTTTAGTTGGCCAAACCACAGATGCATTTCCAATACTTTCTATAAAAGCAGTATCGGGACGTTTTCCATCCGGTTGTTGTGGTTCCGCCCTATCTATATAAAAACTGCCCCATGTTGCATGGGTTAATTCTAACCAGGGAAATAATGCCATTAGTTCTTTTTGGGCGGCGGCTATTTGTAGAGCGGGAGAGAGTTCTGCACCACTTTCTGCAATTTGACCCCCCAAATACCATAGGGTTTTATGATCCCGGGTGGGTTGACTGGTGATGGTGATCCTGGGATTTATTCCATGATCAATGCAATGGGCATAAAAGGGAAGCTCTTTATCTAATTTGACCATAACCATTTGAAGCGGGCGGCGTTGCATCTTGGGTGGTTTAACAAAGTGCGAAGTCAGTGCTTCATTCCCTGCGCCTGCCGCAAAAATATAGTGCTTGGCGTGTAACTGTACGGTTTCAGAACCGGAGGATACCGTTACTGAAGTAATGTGTTTGGGATCCTGAGGTTCAAAGCTAAATTGAGTGGCTGTCTGGCTATTAATTTTAAAAATATGATCTAGATGGGGTTTAGCTAAAACATCCACCAGTGAGTGTGGATCTAACACAACTTCATCTAACCGATAAACTTGGCCTTTAAATAAAGGATTTTTTAGGATTTCTGGGTGTTGAGATTGTGGCAATTTTTTAACACGGCTATTCAAAGCAAGGCTTGCAAAAAAACTGGTGATTTCAGAGGTTAACTTGCCTGTAGACCACAGTAATTGATCGTTGGAGAGAACTTTAACCGAACTTAGATCAATTTCACCCGTGCCCTGTAAACAATTTTTCCAGCGTTTCGGCATGGATTCAATTGCATGGGCAGATTTGCTAAGAAAGCCGGTAAGCGCATATTTAATTCCACCATGAATAATACCTTGTGATTTAATTGTCTGTCCATTTCCTAGGGTGTGGGATTCAAATAACACACACTTAAATCCAAGTGCACGCAGTCGGTTCAACGTCCAGAGTCCTGCAATGCCTCCGCCAAAAATAGCAATATCGACAGAGATTGATTGTTTATTCATACGAAGATCCTAACAAAATAGGGTCTAAAATACTAGATCACTTCTTATAGTCTTCCAAGAAAGTACTTTGGTAAGGGAGCTTTGTTTCAGCGCAGCGAGGGAGTGTACGAAAGCAAAATACTTTTTTGGAAGACTGTAGAGAAGTCTGCTCTGAAAATAAAAACAGTATTCAAGGTTGTGGTTCAGAGTGATAATACACGACATGGAAGTCACATATAAAGGTTTTGTTGCTAGGATATGTTTTTCAGCAGAGACTGATTCTTTTTTTGGTGAAGTGGAAAATTCAATAGATGTCATGGTTTTTCACATTAATAATCCGGGGCATGCGATGGAAGCTTTGCAAGAGACGGTTGATCGTTATCTGTCATTTACCGGGTTAAAGTAGACGCAAGCTATTAATAATGAGATGATCTTGCCCATGACTTCTTTATTTCAAACGGTATTGCGCGGAATTTATACCGCGCTGTTCATCCTCAGTATTCCAGCTATATTACTTAGGTTATGGTGGCGTGGCCGAAAAAATCCAGGCTATCGTGAGCGTTGGCTGGAAAGATTTGGGATTTTTCAAAAGCCATTACAAAAGCGGGGAATTTGGGTGCATGCGGTTTCTCTTGGAGAGTCTATTGCAGCGGTTCCCCTGATCCGACAATTACAACAACGGTTTCCAGAACTTCCTATGACGGTAACTACCACCACTCCCACGGGTTCTGCTTTTATTAAAAATACTTTTCCAAAAGGGGTATTTCACGTCTATTTTCCTTATGATCTGCCTGGGTGTTTTAAGCGGTTTTTAAAGCGGGTAAATCCTCAAGTGGTTGTGATTATGGAAACGGAATTATGGCCCAATTGTTTATGGATCTGTCATCAACAGAAAATACCAGTGTTAGTGGCAAATGGGTGTCTTTCTTTACAATCCTTGCAAGGGTATAACTGGATTAGTCTCGTCACACGAATGATGTTAAAGTGTCTTACCAGGGTTCTGGCACAAACAAAATTGGATGGCGATCGGTTTTTACAGTTAGGCTTAAGCCCAGATCAGTTGGTTATAACAGGTAATATGAAATTTGATCTTTCTTTAAAAGAAGGTTTAGAAGTAGCCGCGCAAAGTTTTAGACAATCGATGGGACGCTCGCGTCCAATTTGGGTAGCAGCTAGTACCCATGCGGGAGAAGAAGAGCCTATCCTAGATGCATTTTCTAAACTTCAGCAACAAATTCCAACTCTATTATTAATCTTGGTTCCAAGACATCCTGAACGGTTTCAAACAGTAGCTGATTTACTTAAAAGCAGGGGATTTTCTACCGTCACAAGAAGTAGTGCTTTGCCAATTGTTGAAGATACGGCGGTTTTTCTAGGCGACACTTTGGGTGAGCTAATGCTTTTTTATGCGGCATCCGATGTGGCTTTCGTGGGCGGAAGTATGGTTCCAATTGGAGGACACAATACGCTAGAACCAGCTGCTTGTGGTGTTCCGGTTATCGTGGGATCTTATGCTGAGAATATTGTTGAAGTGACCAAACTACTTTCGAATGTGGATGCTCTTATTCAAGTCGAAGATAGTGATGCACTTGTTAAGGCAGTCCTCTATTGGTTATCCTCTGAAGACATTCGTAAAAAGGCGGGTGTTGCTGCTAGAGGTGTGGTGGAAAGAAATAGGGGTGCGGTTGCAAAAGTTGTTATTGAAGTCGAGAAGATTATGAACGGGGGGAGTAGTGCAGTCTCAAAATAAAATTGGTTTTTGGTCTGTGACCTCTTTAGTAATCGGCAGTCAAATAGGATCAGGTATATTATTACTCCCGGCTAGTCTTGCGCATTTTGGGGCAATGGGTTTAGTCAGTTGGATCTTGACTGCATCTGGCGCATTATTATTAGCCCTTATTTTTGCACATCTTTGCAGCAAAATTCCCAAAACGGGCGGTCCCCATACTTATATAGAAGCTGCATTTGGCAAAAAGCCTGCTTTTTATTCTGCTTGGACTTATTGGGTAATCTCGTGGATGAGTACGACGGCAGTTGTGATTGCCCTAGTTGGGTATTTAACGCCTATTTTTGGAAACGAAGATCCGGTTGTTAATTTATTTTTGGAAATAATCATACTGGCATTTATAACCCTGCTTAATTTATTGGGTGTGGGTACTGCAGGTAGAATGGAATCCATATTTACTTTTCTTAAAGTGCTTCCCTTACTAATTGTTCCGGCTGCAGGGCTTTTCTTCGTCAATTGGGATCACTTTACCCCTTTTAATCCAACGGGGAATTCTACTGTTAGTACTTTGAATGCGGCAGCTTTACTAACATTATGGGGGTTTATTGGCGTTGAATCTGCAACTACTCCGGCAGGCTCTGTAATCAATCCATCTAAGACGATCCCAAAAGCCATTGTATTTGGAACATTGGTGGTTGCACTCGTTTATATAGCAAATAGTTTTGTGGTGATGGGGGTGGTTCCATCCGAATCACTATCTCACTCTAAAGCGCCTTTTGCAGATGCATCGCAACTTATTTTTGGAGGCAATTGGCATCTCTTAATTTCGATCACAGCGGCTATTGTTTGTCTTGGTACGATTAATGCATGGATCTTAACCAGCGGTCAAATTGCCTTGGGCGCAGCAGATGATGGCCATTTTCCGAAGATATTTAACAAAAAAAATGCTAGGGGCGCGCCAGGGTGGAGTTTGATTATTTCTTCATGTGGCATGATCCCACTTTTGGTTTTAACCATGGATCATAATTTGATCAATCAAGTTAACCAGGTCATTGAAATTTCAGTAACAGCCTTTTTGTTTGTGTATGTGATGTCTGTTTTAAGTTATCTCAAACTAGTGTTTCAATATAGAGAAGCATCCGTCATACACTTTGTACGATTATTGATTGGTGTGTTAGCGCTTATATTTTGTGGTTGGGCACTTTTTTCTTCTGGATTGAAAATGGTAGGGCTGGCTGTTCTTATTACCCTAAGCGGTATTCCAGTTTATATTCTAAAAAATAAGTAAAAAATTTCGAGATCTCATAATAAAAATGTAGGAAAACTATTTAAGGCGTCTTACTGTCAAAAATAACTGACAATCTATTGCTTGTCAGTTATTTTTGACAGTAATAACTACCATCTTCATTAGAGCGAGTGATTTGCAATACAAAGGGACTTGTGAGGGTTGATTAGCTCGATTGCCCTGGGTTCCATCTTATATTGCTGTTATTAAAATCAGCCTTATGCGAGTGTTTTAATACATAAATACAAATTTACAGCCGTTTTATAACTTATGTTAATGTTTTATGACATTTTACCTATGAACAAAAGTATCAAACACTTTAGTTATTATTGTTTGTTAGTCTATATTTATAAACTATAGTTTATATAACCCTTGTTTTGCGCGTTAATTATTAAATGCAGTTTATA
>JBEICO010000038.1:0-9865 GCA_040383965.1 Francisellaceae bacterium | reverse complement strand
GGTTTCGATATTTTTCTAAAGTTCGATCTTTTGCTTCCCAACTGCTTAACTCCTCATCTACTTGGTGAACGGGGATCTTAAAACGTTCTTTTAATTTATTAATAAATCGAAGTGAACAAAAAGTCATTAATTGTGAGCTGCCATCTAATTGATAAGGAACGCCGACGATTAAAGCGTTAGGGTTCCATTGTTGCACTAACAATTGGATCTCAAGCCAATTCGGCACCCCATCTTCGGCTGCGAGCGTTGCGAGTGGCGAAGCAGTATGGGTAATCGATTGCCCTACAGCTATACCAATATTCTTTAGACCAAAATCAAATCCTAGAACAGTGATGTGAGATGAACTTAGGTTCTTTTGTTTGTTAGGCATGGCCAATATCACTGGAGAGTCGATTCACATCAACGCCCATTAAGGTTGCAGCAGCGCTCCATCGATGCGGAATGGCCATATGAAATAAGATATCAAAGTTGGCGGGTCCATAGATCCAACTGTTTTTAGCCATTTCATTTTCCAGTTGTCCTGCCCCCCAACTTGCAAAGCCAAGCGCCACTAAGGTATGAGCAGGACCCACGTTTTGAGAAATAGCCTTTAAAATATCAGGAGATGTGGTTAGAGAAATAGAATCGCTTACCTTTAGGGTGGATTCCCATGTCGTGTCATTTCGATGTAAAATAAACCCGCGTTCTTTTTGAATAGGGCCACCACTGAAGACCAATCGACCTGCAATTTCAGGGTATTCGGTTCGAATATCAATTTGCTCTAAGAGATCCCCTAATCGAAAATTTAAAATGGGTTGATTAATCACAATGCCAATAGCACCCTGCTCATTGTGTTCGCACAAATACGTTACTGAGCGAAAAAAATGCGGATCAATTAACGATGGCATTGCAATCAAAAAGTGGTTTTTAAGAGAAGTTAGTAGGGAAGGCTCATTCATCGAGTTTATCCATTATGCAATTCATCATTTTTCCTGTAACATCAATCGTAAATTCCCTTTCTAATTCTTTAATGCAAGAGGGGTTGGTGACATTAATTTCTGTCAAATAATCTCCAATCACATGAATGCTTACAAATATTAATCCTTTTTCTCGGAGTAAGGGGCCAACTTGAGAGCAGATCCACCAATCACGTTCGGTTAAGGGACAACCCACCTCAGTTTTCCCTGCAGCCAAGTTACCTCGAAATTCGTTTTCTACCGGTATTCTGGCGAGTGCATAGGGAATGGGTTCTCCATCAATTAACAATATTTTTTTATTGCCATTCTCGATCTCGGGAATAAACTGTTGTGCCATAATAGGTCGCAGTCCATTTTGGGTCAATAGCTCTAAGATCACCGTTAAGTTTTGATCCCTTGCCTCACATTTAAAAATGCTTTGCCCTCTCATCCCGTCTAAGGTTTTTAGTACCACAGGGCTGTGTTCTTCGATAAAGTGTTCCAAGATATTTTTTGAACAACTAACTAAAGTTGGGGGCATGCACTGGGGAAACCACGTCGTAAAAAGTTTTTCGTTAGCATCTCTTAAGCCTTGAGGTTTATTGATGATCAGTGCACCATTTTGCTCAGCATGTTCTAATATATAGGTCGAATAGAGATATTCCAAATTGACGGGACTATCTTTTCGCATCAGTAAAACGTCGAATTGGCTAAGCGGTTTTTTTGCGGGTTTTCCCAGAGAATACCAAGGCTCTTTCCCATCGTAGACTTGTAAAGGCGCACAATATCCCCATGGGATCCCATATTCTAGAAACAAGTGAGGTAATTCCATGTAATACAGATCAAAATCAAGCCGTTTAGCCGCCACAAGCAAAGCTAAGGTTGGATCCTTTTCGGGGTGAATGCTGCGGATAGGATCCATAATCACACCTAAAGTTTTTCTCTCGAACATGCTAAGACCTCTTAGTTTAGTTGCTAAGTCTTAATACAATCCTCAGCTATACTTTTATAGTATCTTAAAAGTGAATGTTGGAAGCCAAAAACGATGGGTCCTTATGAGACTTTGTTTGACATAGAACAGAATTGTAGAGCTAATGCGGTCACTATTCCACGGCAAATTACGTCCGAACGGAACTGGCTAGGGATTGCGTTCAAGGCCTCTACCTTTAATTTTGTCTGTCCTATGGAAATTGTATCAGAAGTTTTAAGATGGCCAGCGTTGACGGTGCTCCCTGCTTCAGAGCCCTGGTTTCGGGGAACGGCAAATTTAAGAGGTAGAATATTACCGATAACCGATCTCCAAGGATTTATTACAGGCACTCGGCATTCAGAAAAAGAATTTAGTCGGATATTGGTGGTAAAGATTGAAAAAAGTTTATATGGATTTGCGGTGGAGCAGGTTTTGGGTATGGAGCGATTTTTTGGCGAAGAACTAAAACCTGCAGCATCGTTATCTGAAATCAAAGCATATTTGCCCTACGTGCAGGGAGCATTTGAACGAGATTCTGTTCCATGGATAGTGCTTAACTTTAGCAGCATCGTTCAAGCTGCAGGATTTTATCACATACTATCATTTAAAACGGATGCTGCGTAGAGATATGAACCAGGAAAACGAGAGCGAAGAATTACTAAAAATATTTCTAGAAGAGGCAAGAGATCTTTTAGATGCATTGTCTGCAACTTTGCAGCAATGGTCCACGGATTTAAATAATAAAACTTCTTTTTCTAATCTAAAAAGAGATCTCCATACCCTAAAGGGTGGGGCAAGAATGGTAAGCCAATCAAAGCTCAGCATGCTTGCTCATGAACTAGAAACCTTCTGTGAATCTTTGTTAACAGGAAATGTAACGGCAGACAAAAACTCCTATGATCTGGTTTGTAAGGGCCAGGATCGTATGAATGTCATTGTGGAAGCATTGTCTAAAAAGGAAGCTCCTCCAGATGTAGAGGATTTAATAATGCTCTTTAAACAGATGATGACAGGAGCAGCCGCAGTAGCTGTAGCGGTAGAACCCATTGCACTGAAAACAAACCCAAAAATAGAAGAGAAATCCAAAGCGGAAGCATTGCCTAATGAGGTTATACGTGTTAGATCAGAGTTGCTCGAAAAATTAAATAACTTATCGATCGAAAGCAACATTATTCGCGTTAACTTAATGCATTACGTTGAGAATTTTAAAACGAACTTGTCTGAAGTGACAAGTCTATCCAAGTCATTACATGAGAAGTTTAGGGATGTTTCAAAGGGCACAAACCTTCACGCCACTTCGGAAGTTTTAGGTTTGGTGAGCATTTGCAAAAACTTATCTCAAACATATTCAAATATAGAAGCACTGTTGTCACAGCAATCGAGAATTGGTCTCGAATTGCAAGAAAGATTAATAGATACTCGGATGGTACCTTTTAACAGTGTGGTTCCTAGGCTTGGGCGTATTACAAGACAAGTAGCTGCGGAGCTCGGAAAAAAAATTGAGTTTTCAGTGTTGCAGGCAGAAGGAGAAATTGATAGAAATCTTTTAGAACATGTGACTCCTTCATTAGAGCACCTGCTGAGGAATGCATTGGATCATGGTATTGAGACTCCATTAATACGACAACAACATCATAAACCAGAGACGGGAACAATCAATCTTCGTTTTTTTAGAATGGGAAATGAAGCTTGTATGGAAATCTCGGATGATGGAGCAGGAATAGACATAGAAGCAGTGCGAAGAAAAGCTATTAAGTTAGGTTTGTTGTCTGAAGAAACCATTTGTTCAGATGAGGAAATTATTCGATTTATTTTTGAGCCCGGGTTTTCCACCCGGGATGCAGTCAGTGAAATTTCTGGCCGTGGGGTAGGGATGGATGTTGTTAATACAGTTGTGAAGGGGCTCGGCGGAAATTTATCTATTGAATCAAGATTTGGCATTGGAACAAAATTTATTATTCGCCTGCCTTTTACAACTTCTATGAATAGATCATTGTTGGTGGTTGTTCAAGACCAAACATTTGGAATTCTTTTGTCCAGTGTTGAAAGCATTGTATCTGTTCCTATAAAAGATATAAAAGAAGCACTAAGTAGGCATATTCCGCTTAAATATAACAACAAAGAATATCATTTAAAATATCTTGGAGGAACATTAGGGATCCAAGATAAACCTGTTTATCCTCATGATAAAGACACACTTCCTGTATTGTTCTTTAATTTTGCGGATTATAACGCAGCACTTTTGGTAGATTCTTTGGTGGGCAGCCAGGAAGTGGTAGTGCAAGCACTAGGCCCTCAATTTCAATTAATGGATATTTTTAGTGGAGCAACATTGCTAGCAGATGGTAGAGTGTTGATTATTTTAGATGCCTATTCCATTACCACAAAAGCGAGAAAACAGATGGATGAGACTCCTGAACTTAGGCGTCCCGATAAAAGACAACCCGTTGTGATGGTGGTTGATGACTCGGTCACTATTCGAACCGTTACTAAAAACTTTTTAGAAAGACATAAATATACCGTTGTAACAGCAAAAGATGGTCTAGATGCCATTGGTAAATTGGCGGAAAATAAACCTGATGTGATATTGCTGGATGTGGAAATGCCTAGAATGGATGGGTTCCAATTTGCAGAGAAAGTTCGTCAAGATCCAAGCTTTCTTCATTTACCTATTATTATGATTACCTTTTGTACCGGAGAGGAAGAAAGGAATCGTGCGTTTAAATTAGGGATAGATAAATTTATTAGCAAGCCATACCGGGAGCCAGAATTGTTGGAAGCTATTGGATCTTTGTTGGATAGAGGATAATGACAGAAATATTACCTTGTCTCTTATTGCCTTTAACAGAGAAAAATATCATTCTCCCATCCTCTGCGGTTGTTGAAATTATGAGTTACGAAAAGCCAAATTTAATCCCGGAGATCCCAGACTGGCTAGTGGGTATATTAATATGGCGTGGGATCCATGTGCCCCTTGTATATTTGGAAAAAGTTGAATCTCATTTGGTTTGGAACCAGGGTAGCAGAAATCAGCAGGACGAAGGAGAAGGACATAGCCGCTATATGGCAATTATCAATAGGGTTAATCGAAGTAAATCGAATTTGAAAGAGGATGAGCATGGTAATTATCCATTCATGTCTATTGTCTTGAAAGGAGTTCCTAAGCTGTATCGAATTTCAAAAGATAATATAAAAAAGGTTGCAGATAGGCATGAGAATGATTTTCGATTCATGATGGAGGTTAAGATCCAAAATGATTTTGCCTTTGTGCCGGATCTTACCCAAGTTTGGAACATGATAGATGGTTTGCCGCCGCGTTTACAATGGTTTAGACAGATTATACTTTAATATGGAACAGCAAGGAGAAGGGTAATGAAAAAAATACAACGAAAAACATTTATCTATTTTAGGGACTTTGTTCGGACGCTGCTTATTGTTCTGATATTTTCTACGGTATTTAATTTTTGGTATATTAACGAGCAGCGAGATTACTACCAACAATATATTACCCATTCAACAGAGCTGCGGGTATTAACTCAGGAGATCCCAAAATATGCAGGGGAAGCTGTCTTGGGACAACGGGATAATACTTTTAGAAACTTGCGTGCAACTTATGAAAAAACCAATACTGAAATAACCATTCTTAAAGAAGGTGAAGTCATAGCGCAAAAAGTTACTCTACCACCCAGTCCTGATAAAATAAAAACGGTAGAATTGAACCGATATGCTAGTGCTTGGGATGACGTGAAGCAAAACGTCGATATTATTTTAAAGAATCAAGATGTCATCGAAAATCTGGATGATACGGCGAGCCGTCTTATCGATAACATGACAAAGGTTTTGAAACTGTATTGGGATGCGGTAGATATATTGGGAAATAGTGCTATCAACCAAAGCGCTAGCATAGTGTTGGTTTCGCGCCAAATTAACTTGGCTGAACGTATCGTAGATGATGTTCAGAAAATCATGACCATTACCAATGAAACCCCGGAATTGTTAAAACAATTTTCTGGAAGATCAGATACGTTTTTTAGCGACGCGGTATCACTTCATAAAAAAATAATGGGTTTAAACCTTGATGAAAAACTTTTAGAAATTGATGAAAAGTTGAAGTTGCTTCGAGATGATGTAAATTTGGTTAATAAAATTGGAGCAGTCACGGAAAAGGTGCACGCTGCCATATTGGCGATCTTTAACATGAGCCCGGTATTGTCTAGTCTTGCCAAAAACCTAGAAAATGCTTATATAACTTACCAGCAATCAAATACCACGGCGGATTTTACGGCATATGTGCTGGGATTAGCTTCGTTTTTGGTGTTATTGCTATCTATTAATTTATTACACAAAGAAAGCGAACTTCATTTAAGGACCACGGAAGAGAAAAATAATGCTATGCAAACTGAGGTTGAAAAATTATTAAAAGAACTGCCAGAAATTGCGGGTGGAGACTCCTCTGTAGAAACAGTTGTCAATTCTGAGGTTACCAGCAGTTCAAGTATGATCACCGAGTCTTTTGCCTATGCTTTAAATACGTTACGGCACCTGGTGCACAATATTGGAAAAACAGCGAAAAATGTGTCTATTGCAGCGTCCGACGCGCAACAAATTACTAAAGAATTAGCGGCCTCCAGCAGCAATCAAGCTCAAGAGATTGTAGAAGTAACAGCTTCTGTTAGTGCCATGGCGGCTTCTATTGAGCAAGTTTCAGCAAATGCCTCAGAATCTGCAGCGGTTGCTTTGGAATCGGTCAATATTGCAGGAGAAGGCGGCAAAGTAGTTAGAAGTACCATTAGTGGTATGGAGCGGATCCAATCTCAAATTCAAGAAACTTCGAATTATATGCGAAGGTTAAGTGATAGCTCACAAGAAATTGGAGAAATTGTTTCTTTAATTGATGGCATAGCCGATCAAACCAATATTTTATCATTAAATGCTTCTATTCAAGCCGCAATGGCCGGTGAAGCAGGGAGAGGCTTTGCGGTCGTAGCGGATGAAGTCCAGAGATTAGCAGAAAAAGTGAGCTATGCCACCAAAGAGATTGGGTCGTTAGTACGTTCTATTCAAACGGATACTAGCCAGGTTATTGTTGCAATGGATCAAACCAAAGCGCAAGTATTGGAAGGGGTAAACTCTGCACAGGAGGCAGGTTCTACTTTGGAAAAAATAGAAACGGTTTCAAGACGATTATCCGATCTTATTCAAAACATTTCCTCCTCGGCAAGTGAACAGGCTTCTGTGTCTGGAAAAATATCTCATATCATGAATGATGTAAAAGACATTGCCAAACAAACCGCTTCAGGAACCATTACGACTGTGGATTTAATTGGAAAGTTAATGCAGTATGTCACTGACTTACGCAATTCAGTCTTTGAGTTAAAACTGCCTGATAATTCCAATAAAACGGGGCAATCTAAGCAATAGCCATCCAGAAAACCTTTTGTTCCTGATATGTCAGTTTTAAATTAAATATTTATTTATTTTTTACTTTTAGTATTGTATTTACTTTTTTTAATCGTTAGGATGGTTTAGCACTAGGAAAATTCTTTGAAGCGTGACAGGAATTCGAAGCAATAGGTGCCAGGTCTAAGTAGAAGTTTTAGCTACAAGGAACTATGGAGGGAAGTATCATGATAGGTTATATATACAACACAGGATCTTTAACAGCAGCACATAAAGCATTCTCACAATTTGCTTTTGATCTAGAAGGAAATATTGAAAGGGATAGTTTAATGATGAGTTATTCCGAAGATGGTGATGGTTCGTTGGACTCATTGGCACATCTACTCGGAGATCCATTCGATTACATGTATGATATCGTTTGGGAATCAAACTTTTAGAAAGAGTGGTCGCCCAACGAACACTCCCTGTGATCGTTGGGCGTAGCCGGGCATCACTGCCCACCATGTGCATCCATGCACCTGCAAATTTCCTAATTCAACTTAATTCAACAGATTTAAGTTTACCTACCTTTTGAGTTTTCGCGAACCTCCAACAACCCTATTATTTGTGAGTAATTGACTCTAGTTCATGCAAGATTGGATCCCTATACAGCAAATAAGCGGTGGAGATTTAACCTAAATCCCCCGCCATACACTGCAGTGCGGTTATCGCCGCCAGGGTGGCTGTTTCTGTTCTTAAAACTCTGGGCCCGAATTTTATTCCGATAAATTGCCGAGTTGTGGCATAAGCGATTTCTGCTTCCGTTAAGCCGCCTTCTGGGCCTATTAATAAGGCAACGGTATCTTGTAAAGAGATGCTATTTAAGCCTTGTGTCGAGAGAGGATCTAATACTAAACAATTTGGTTCATGGCGTTTTAAAACCCATTCTTCTAGTTTTATCGGCTTTTCAAGGATCGGAATAATAGTTCGGCCGCATTGCTCTGCTGCATGAATGGCTATTTTCTTCCAATGTTCCAATTTTTTATCTAAACGCTCTTCTTTTAAATGAACCACAGTGCGTTCAAAAGCGGTGTAATGGTTGTAACGCCAAGCTCCGTTGCTTTTTGGATCACAAAATCCATTTTCTCCCCTTTGGAAATTACTTGGCCTAAGTGAATATCTAAAGGAGAGGTTGGATTTTTCAAACCCTTTTCCATAATTTTAACGCTAATTTTATGGCGTTGAATATCCATGATAGTGCTTAAATATTCAAAACCATCATTATTAAACAGGATCAGTTTCTTTTCTTTGTCTATTCTTAAAACAGTTCTTAAACGATGAGTGGTGTCTTCATCTAATTCTATATAATCATGAAGGTGCAAAGCTCTGTTTTGGAAAATTCTTGGTATTTTCATGATTTTAAATTCGCAGCTTCTTTTAACAGATCTTTTTTATCTGTCAATTCCCAAGTAAACTCTGGCTCTTCTCGGCCAAAATGACCATAAACGGAAGTTTTTCTGTAAATGGGTCTTAGGAGGTTTAAGTGCTTGATAATAGCGGCAGGACGCAAATCAAAGTGGTTAACAATAAGCTCACAGATCTTATCATCAGAAATTTTTCCGGTATTATAAGTTTCAACATTTAAAGCGAGTGGTTTAGCAACGCTAATGGCATAAGATATTTGACATTCTAAGCGGTCGGCAATCCCTGCTGCGACCAAATTTTTAGCAATATAACGTGCCATATAGCTAGCAGAGCGATCGACTTTAGAAGGATCTTTACCAGAGAAAGCGCCTCCCCCATGTCTTGCCATACCGCCATACGTGTCGACAATAATTTTGCGTCCGGTTAATCCACAATCGCCCATGGGACCCCCAATCACAAAACGGCCTGAGGGGTTAATCAAATATTGAGTATTTTTTGTGATTAAATATGGAGGGATGATGGGCAAAATAATCTCATCCATCACCGCTTGAATTAAAGTTGATTGTGTTACCTCTGGAGAGTGTTGCGTGGAAAATACGACACTTTCAAGACTCAGAGGTTTTCCATTTTGGTACTGAATGGTGACTTGGGCTTTGGCATCCGGCCTTAACCAAGGTAATGCACCACTTTTTCTGAGGAAGGATTGTCTTTGCATCAGTTGATGTGCATAAAAAATAGGCGCTGGCATTAGAGTACTGGTGTCATGACAGGCATACCCAAACATCAATCCCTGATCTCCAGCCCCTTGATCAAGAGTTTCAGGGGTTGCTAGGGCTTCTGAGATATCGGTCGATTGTTTGCCAATGGCATTCAGTACGGCGCAGGTATTACCTTCAAAGCCCATGTCAGGATGGGTATACCCTATTTGGTTGATAGTATCGCGAGTAATGCCTTCAAGATCTACCCATGCTTTAGTGGTAATCTCGCCTGCAATTAGGACTAGCCCAGTTTTAACTAGGGTTTCACAGGCGACGCGAGCAGTGGGATCCTCCGTCAAAATAGCGTCTAAAACAGCATCTGATATTTGATCTGCAATTTTATCTGGATGGCCTTCAGAGACAGATTCTGAGGTAAATAAATACGGATTGTTCATACT
>JBEICO010000037.1:0-9916 GCA_040383965.1 Francisellaceae bacterium | reverse complement strand
TCCTTACATTCCGGTTTTAGTAAATGAATTACCAGAATAGAGGTCTAGCCATTTTGTAGCAATTACCCACTTCTTTTCAGCTAATAGAATATGGGTTTAGCTACTCATATTAGTCTCACATGTTTCTGAACCCCGACAATAAAACTTGTTAAAATGCCAACAGGGACAATATATCGGATCAAAAACTGCCATATTTTAAAGGTAAAGGCCTGCTTTAACTGTAACCCTTCACGAGCTTCCTTGGGAGTTATGATCCAACCCGCAAAAACAGCAAATAATAATCCCCCTATCGGAAGAATAATGTTGGTAGTTAAATCTGCCATGGCCTCAAAAAGTGTAAATTTACCTAAGATCCGAACTTCCTGCCATACATTAAAAGACAGTAACGCCATAACACCTAAACCCCAACAAAATGTGCCAACCCAAACACAAGAAGCTTTTCTTGAGAACCCCATCCGTTCCATCAACAATACTACTAGAGGCTCTGCCATAGAGATTGCAGAAGCCCAAGCTGCAAACCACAGTAATATGAAGAACAAGCCTCCAAACCATTCCCCTGCTGGCATTTTTGCAAACGCAACGGGCAATACTTTAAACATTAAACCCGGCCCTCCAGTGGGGGATAACTGAAATCCAAACACGATTGAAAAAATAGAAAGCCCCGCCATCAGAGCGACTAAAACATCTAATGCTGCAATAATACAAACGCTAGAACCAATCCTAGTCTCAGTCGGTAAATAAGCACCATACACCAACATGGCTCCTGCTCCCAATGCCAAGGTAAAGAAGGCATGACCCAGGGCATAAATCACTGCAGTAGCATTAAGTTGTGATAGGTGTGGCGTGAGTAAAAATGAAATAGAAGCCTTTATATTTCCAACCCCAGTACTGTAAATTAGTAACACCAGTAGAACTATAAACAAAGTGGGCATTAGCAACTTAGCAGCCCGCTCGATCCCTTCCTTTACTCCTGCGGCAACTACCCCCAAAGTAATGGCCATAAATAAGGTGTGCCATAACAACAAATTGTAAGGACTCCCTAGAAATTCGTTCCAGAATGTTTCAACGGCGACTGGAGAATCGAGGCCATTTAAACCAGAAAACCAAATTTTAGTTAAATATCCAATCGCCCATCCGGCGACAACACTATAAAAAGACAAAACCAAAATAAGCCCAAAAGCACCCCACCATCCTAGGTATCTCCAAGCTAAAGACCGATGCGAACGCCTTGCCAAATTCTCCAACGTAGTAATGGGGTTATCTCGACCTAAACGGCCTATTAATATTTCAGCCATCAGGGTAGGAATACCAATCAGTCCCACGAAACCTAAATACAGTAATACAAATACACCTCCCCCATTCTCCCCAGCCATATAGGGAAATTTCCAAATATTGCCAAGCCCTACAGCAGCGCCTGTTGCTGCCATAATAAATGCAAACTTAGATGACCATCGTGATTTCATAGTGTCAGTGTTATACTGTCGTTGTCGGTTCGTCAAGGGATTAAATTTTTAAGCTAGGAAATCAACATGCAACTAAAAAATACCGGTGAACAATATGGTATTGTGAGTAAAACACTGCACTGGATAATCGCTGTCCTTATCTTAGCAGAATTATTTTTAGTCTATTTTAAAAGATGGGCATTACCTGAAAAATCCCCCGTAGCAGGTTTTTTGATCGGAGGATTACATAAACCCATTGGCATTCTTATTCTCTATTTAGGTGTGTTTTTTATTATTTGGCAATTCTTAAATCCCCATCCCAAGTTCCCTAACAGAATGCCTGTTTGGCAAAAAAATTCTGCTCATATCAATCATATTTTACTTTATATGTGCATGATTATAATACCGGCAGCAGGGATACTGATGTCAACCGCTGCAGGTTACCCTCCAAACTTTTTTAAACTCTATCAATTTCCGCAATTCATCGAAAAAGATCAGGAATTAGCAGGGCTCTTCTTTAATATCCACTCAATCACTGGTTTTGTACTAATGGGAGTGGTTGCAATTCACTGTCTTGCTGCTTTAAAACACCATTTTGTTGACCGAAACAATATCTTAACAAGAATGTTACCTTGATTTTCTAGGGCGGATCGGACGATAATACGGCTCCCAAATAATATTTTGAAACGCTGTTTCTGCATCCATGTTTGCGTCTAATAAAGAGACTCCCTCTCGTTTTGCCTCATTAACCAAGGCAATTGCAATTCTATAGGCTGCCGTCCTTGCTTCACTTAAAGAAGGCAACAAAAAACCGTCCATCGATTTAGGCGCCATTTGACTCAAAGTTTGACAGGCAACCCATAGCATATTATCGGTTAATCGAGTTGCTCTAGCAGCAATTACCCCTAAACCAATTCCGGGAAATGAGAATGCATTGTTACATTGAGCAACGATCCCTCCATAAGGACTCCCTGTTGCAATCAGTGCTCGGTTATTCGTCCAGCGCAAGAGATCATTAGGATCGGCTTCAGATTGCTGATTAGGATTAGATAAAGGAAGAATAATCGGTCTTGACACCTCTGAGGCCATTTGTCGAACAATATTTTCGGTAAAAGCTCCACCCATCGCAGAACATCCAATTAAAATGGTAGGTTTTATCTTGGAAACCACCTGTTCTAAAACCATTCCTGTTGCAGCATCACGAACATAAGGCAATTGGAAAGGTGCCAAATTTGGTGTCTCTTTCACTAAAAGCCCATCTTTATCTATTAACCAAATTTTCTCTAACGCCTTTGATTTTGAAGTTCCCTGGCGCATCATACAATCCACTAATCGATCTGCTATACCAACACCGGCTGTCCCAGCCCCGAATATAACGATCCGTTGGTCACTCAAAACTTCAGCGTTTCTCTCTGTAGCCGTTAGAATAGCTGCTGCAGCAACTACGGAAGTGCCTTGCATATCATCGTTAAAAGTACATAGTTGATTTTGATACCGCTCTAAGATCCGCCGCGCATTGTCTCTGCCGAAATCTTCCCAATGCAAAAAAACACTCGGCATACTTTTCTGAATAGAACCAACGAATTTTTCAATAAAACGATCGTATTCTTCGCCTTGGATCCTAGGGTGGCGCCATCCTAAATATAAAGGATCTTTCAAAAGTTTCTGATTATTAGTACCAACATCTAATACTATAGGTAATGTTCTATAAGGATCTAATCCCCCACACATTGTATAGAGCATCAATTTTGCAATGGGAATATTAATAGCACCAACACCTTGATCTCCAATACCCAATACACGCTCACCATCCGTCACCACTATCACAGAAACATCAGGATGTGTTCTGTTTTCTAAAATCTTTTCTATTTTATCTTGATTTGGATATGCGATATACATACCTCGAGGCTGGCGAAATTCATGGCTATACTCTTTGACAGATTGCCCCACAATTGGGGTATATAAAATAGGGATCATTTCAACCAAATGATCAGTCACAAGTTTATAAAACAATATTTCATTTTTATCATGCATATTGTTAAGATAAATATGACGTTGCAAATCACTTTTATACTTTTTATATTGATGATAAGCTCTTGTAATTTGCTCTTCTAAGGTTTCTATTTTAGCAGGTAATTTTCCTAATAGTCCTAGTTGCTCACGCTCTTCTTCTGTAAAAGCAGTACTTTTATTTAATAAATACGTCACCAAGAGTTCTTTGCCTCGAAGATCTGTTTCTATCCATTCTTTTCCTGTTTTCAGATCTCGACAGAGGGTGTATTTTAACATAGAACATCCTTGTTTTTAGTTTGGTTAATCTACCCATTTTCTAGCATTTTGAAACATTCTTAACCAGGGTCCATCTTCACCCCACGTTTTAGGATGCCATGAATGTTGCACTGTCCTAAAGGCTCGCTCAGGGTGCGGCATCATAATTAAAACTCGTCCATCCAAATTGGTGAGTCCGGTTATTCCAAGGGTTGAACCATTAGGGTTTGCTGGAAATATTTTCGTTTTACGACCCCAATTATCAACATATCTTAAAGTCACAAGTCCCTGCCGAATGGCATCATCTTGGTTCATTTCATTCAAAAATTCTGCTCTACCTTCCCGATGTGCCACAGGAACCATAAGTCTTGATCCCTCCATATCAGCTAATAACACTGCAGGTGAAGGTTGTATTTCAACTAAACACCATCTGGACTCAAATTGTTCAGAATAATTTTGCAAAAATCTAGGCCAGAGTTCAGCACCCGGAATAAGAGATTTTAATCCTGATAACATCTGACAACCATTTGAAAGCCCTAGTGTAAATGTGTCTTTTCGATTAAAAAAAGTGGCAAATTGATCACTTAACAAAGGTGTATATAAAATTCGTTTAGTCCATCCTTGACCAGCACCTAATACATCTCCAAAGGAAAACCCCCCACAAACAGCCAATCCTTTAAATCCACTCAGTTCCGCCTCTCCACTTGCGAGATCATTCATATGGACATCTATACATTCAAAACGAGCCCGATCAAATGCTGCTGCCATCTCAGTATGACTATAAACCCCTTGTTCTCGTAAAATAGCTATTCGAGGACGAGCCCCAAGATTTAACATGGGTAGAGTGATGTCTTCCTTTAGATCATACGTTAGATGAACATTTAACCCTGGATCCTCTCTATTTCCAATTAAATCAAACTGTGTTTTCGCAGAACGTGGATTATCTCTAATAGCTTGCAAATGATAATTGGTTTCTGACCAGGTTTTTTGCAGTTCTATTCGATCATAAATACAAATAACTTCTTCATTAAACAGTATAGATATTTTATCTGTTCTATCTAAGGTTCCAATTGAATAGCAACTCTGTATGCCCTTGTCTGCAAGTTCTGCTATAACAGATTCAACATCTTCAGCACGAATTTGAATGACTGCACCTAACTCTTCGTTAAATAAAATAGATTTTACGTTATGTCCTAGTTCCGAAATGTCTAGCTGTAACCCTAGATGAGAAGCAAAAGCCATCTCACACAAAGTCACAAACAACCCGCCATCTGAACGATCATGGTATGCCAAGATTTTATCTTCCAAACGTAATTGTTGTATGCTTAAAAAAAATGCTTTTAGCAATCGGGGTTCATCCACATCGGGAACAATATCTCCTATCTGATTAAATACCTGTAAAAGAGCACTTTGACCCAGCCGTTGCCGCCCCCCACTTAAATCAATAAACAATAATAGAGTCTCTCCTTCTTCCACGTTTAACACAGGTGTTAAAGATTGACGAACATCCATGACCGGTGCAATGGCATTCACTGTTAACGAAAATGGTGCTTGTACATTATCGTTAATATCATTGTTAATCATAATGCTAAGTGAAGGACTGAGTTCTAAAACCATAGTTTCAATGGCTTCATATAAAAGATCCTTTTCACCTGAAGTTTTAAAACTTCCCGTCCAATTTAAGGATAGTCTCACTTCAGATAATGCTCGAATATTCGCGCCTGCAATATTGGTTATAGCCTCACCAATGGCCATTCTTGCGCAAGCATTTGTACTTATCATGGCCAAAGGAATACGCTCTCCAATAGCCATTGCTTCTCCTTGATAAGATCTAAAACCATGAGACGTGATCATGCAATCTGCAACTGGAACTTGCCAAGGACCCACCATAGGATCCCGCACAACTAACCCACCCACAGTTCGATCACAAATGGTAATCAGATAAGATTTATCCGCAATGCAAGGTAAACGTAGTAACCGCAAAACCGCCTCATCTAAATTTATTTTAGTTAAAGAGAGCGAAGGAGTTAGGGCATGAGAATGATGAAAAGTCGGATCTTCATTTTGTTCTAATTTTTCAAATAATACTGCGGTAGGTAAATCCATAGGATATAATTCCGAGGATTGATCAACCAAACGGATCCTGTTACCATCCACAATCTTTCCTATAACGGAAAAAGGCGTGCATTCACGAACAGTCAAGTTATTAAAATACTCAAATTCATTTTTAGCAATAACGAAGACATAGCCTTCATAACCTTCATTACACCACATTTCTAAGGGCGTTAAACTAGGATCTCCATTCGGAATTTCTTGGAATATAAACTCTCCTCCTACTTTATTATGATAGGTTAATGATAGTAAAGTGCCTATAAGTCCCCCCTTGCCTATGGGATATACAGCAACAATAGGATTATGAACTTTAAGTGCCAAACATGAATTGATCAGCGCTTGGATCCGCCGCTGCATTTCGGGATTCTCGTTTTTGTTGCCATTCTTATTTATGGTTGAGTAAGCACCAAACCCAATCATCACCACACTCATTCCCGAGGCGAATTTTCCACCTTCGATATCCGAAGCCCGAATGGAACTATAGCCACCTGATACCATAAATGGTAATGAATAACCCAGCTCATACGTTCTACAATACCCCCCCAAAATGGGTCGGCCAAATTCATTGTTATATTGGGAATGCGCAATAGGTTTTTCTAAAATAACCTCTAAGGCATAACTAATCCCATGAGGATGTTCTCTTAACTCCCATAACTGTTTAAACCCAGGAATGGATAAATCAGGTACCGTGAATCCACAAAATCCAACCTTGGGTTCTGCTCCTTTACCAACGGCGGATTCCATTCGCATGTCATCACAGTGTTTTATTTCAGAATCTAAAAAACAACTCCGAGCACTCAAAATATTTACTAAAGTTTCAGAGCCGTATTGATACACATTTGTCTTGGGAACAGCATAAAAACTTTCAGCCACACATTCTTCCATAAAAACTCTAGAGAACTTTGCTACTTTATTGATCTCGGAAAAGGTTTTAAGTTCAATATCGCTAGGATTTCTTTTAAGATCTTGAAAAATTTGCATTATATAATCTAATTGATTATCACCAAGACCTAATTGTAAGTGACCATTTGCTTTAGTTAATGCAGCCTTTCCATTATCCAGGATATTGATCCAGCTCGCAGATTTCTGTGGGATGAACTTAAAAATATTTTCAACATCCGCCAAATTAAAAAAAGCTTGTTCACTCATAGGATCATGCAATAAATTCGCAATAGCCTGCTCATCCCCCCAAGTCAGCTTTTCATTTGCTTCTAGTGAATACAGAATGCCTCTTTCTATTCTAATTATTTTATTTAATCCACAGTGATGGGCAAGATCGCTTGCCTTATTTGACCAAGCTGATATCAATCCTGATTTAGGTGCGACAACAACTAAAGAGACTTCAGGGGATGCTAATTCTTCATCTGAAAAGGCGTTTCCGTAATGCAAAAGGTTAGATAGAATTTCAAGCTCTCTGGGATTTAGGTCTTCTTTAATATCAACAAAATGAATATATTGTGCTCGAAGGGAATTTATTTGAGGAACAATATCATTTATGTGTGTTAACCAACGTTCTATTCGAAAGTGAGAATGGGCGAGCGAACCTCGCATGATGAGCATAACTTGCCTCAGCCTAAATAGAACATTACTTTAATTTTACGGTAATGTTCCAGTTTAAGCAAAAAATTTAGGCGCAATTGCCTAAATACCATAGTGACCAATACTGTAACCTGAGTATCAAGCGCTATGATGTAAAATTGAGTTTTTTGGTTTTGAAATATCTTCAAATGCCCTTACTGCACTCTGGCAAACAGGACTTTTACTATCTCTAAGCTCTTTTAGTATCTTTTCATCTTCTATCACAGGGGTAATTGCAGGAGCCGGATCTTTGGAAAGCAAACTTGTAATCAATTTAGCGGTAATCTCCGGCGAGGGTGATGAGTCTATCACACAGATCTCCACACCCGATTCTCTGGCTAGGGTTTTATAATGAGACACCATTGCCTCCACTTCAGGCGAGCTCTTTTGACTAGAAACCTCAAATAAATCTGGTTTTCTTTCAATGTTAACTTGATGAACCTTATCCTGAATTTTATGATTTTTAGGATCTATTCTGAAAACATCCTTTTCGGGTATTGTTGCAAGAGCTTTTTCTTTAATATTTTTTACCATTTCAACTACTGCCCTGTTCCATTGCTCATCTGAAATAGTAACTTCTGCTTTAATACCCGTATAAGGAGGTTCTTTTTTAGAAACAAGCACTTTAGCTGTCTGTGTCCGATTGTCAACACCAGTACTACTATCCTTATGAGCCAAAACATCAACAGCTCTATCTAATTTTACTAAAATGTAGGATTTACAACTGATGGGTTGATTATTTTTAAGCCATTCTTCAGCCCAAAGATGTGAATTTCTAAAGGCTTCATCATTCTGCATTCTATGGGATAATACATTCCATAAAAAGTCTCTATTATGATTCAGCGGCCGGCCTTTAACCAACATTGCTGGTGCATCTAAATGTTTTAAAAATTCATCTTTTTCCATTGGTTTATTCTGGCTATATTGCAAACTCATATGAAACCAAAGCGTATGAATACCTCCTCTATCAATACCATCTTTGCAGACAATAGCGTAGGCATTGGGAGATAGTTTTTCTAAAATATGTTGGGTCAAATTAAATTTAATAAATTGAAACAAGATGGCATTTCTTTCTTGAGCCGACACTTCAATAGCAGGATCATAATCCTTCCCCAGCACTTCTTTTACAGATTTTTGAAACAGCTCTTCAACTGTTTTATTTAATGTTCCTGGTGGAGGGAATACTTTCTTTTTTACACCATCCGAAATATTGAAATCATTTTTATTTTCTTTGATGCTATCTATAGTTGTTGCCAAAAGGTTTCCCAAAGAACCTTTCTTTTCCTCCGCCTCTACATAGGGTTTGTGGGGGTCCCATCCATTTTTGAAAAATGATCCATCCGCCGGTAAATTAACAACCGCAATATTGCTATTTGTCTTTTCAAGACTATGAAGCGCAGAACTTCTTTTGCCTTCTGCATACACAGCTGTCAAACCAAAAGTCTTTTTGGGATTTGTTCTTAGCAAACAAAAATATACAAAATCATACGGAGTATCGCTAGTTCCCGTTTTTGTTTGTTTGGCCTTTGATCCTTCTGCTCTCTCCTTAGCCGACAAATACCGTTGAAAGGTAGGATTAAGAGTTTCCGAACTATGAGTTTGTGCGCCCATCCTTAAACATTTGGCTTTAGGGCCCGTAGCTGGATCTGTAGAAGTTGAAAGATGTACTTCTTCATAAGCCACATAGGGTACATTATTTTTAATTAAAGGGTGATACGCAATACCCGCCCCACTTGAAACTGCATCGTTTAGTTTATTATTAGGATGACGTGGATCCCGTTGGCTATAAGGATCCACATTACGTTCTTTAAGCCGCGCTTTTAATTTTTCTTCATCAGACTCATGAATTGCAGGGCTCCCTTTATCATCTTGAATAATTTCCACATAAATTTTTTCATGAATTTTATTATTGTTTTCATAAACTTGAATAAAAAGAGGATCAAGCGGATTAGCAGCTAACAAGTTACCGGCAGCTCGTTGCTCAACCTCTTTACCGAATTCAACCTGAGCCACGTTTTCAAGAGCCTCATGAAATTCGGTATATAACTTTTGAAAATATTTAGGACTACCATCTCTTTCATCTTTCAAGTTTTGGATCTTTATTAATGCATCATATAATTCTTGATACTCTCTTTGTGAACCGTTCCCCTCAATATGCGCCAATATATTTGGAGATTTATCTAAAAAATCTTTTATTTCAAGCAAATATTGGCTTGCAGCGCTTTTGCGAATATTGACTGCTTTTGACTTCTTTTTTCCAGGCATTGTTTTATATACCCTTTTCAAAATCTAATTAAATTAGGTGAAAATACACTTAATAGCATATAAACCTTATATGTTTCTTAGTCTGTGATGGGTAAAGAAAAGTTCAATTAAGCGTTATTTGTGTAACAGCAAATTTAAACTGTCCGGTTTTAGCAAGATAGAGATGTCCTCTTAATTTAACCAGTTCTTCTAAGCTGAGTGTATAAACACTAAGAGCCAAGGAGGGCGTTATGCGGGGAGATTTGATTACC
>JBEICO010000036.1:0-9927 GCA_040383965.1 Francisellaceae bacterium | reverse complement strand
TACATTTTGAAGAATTTTAGGCTGAAAATCAATCTGTTTTAGAGCAACCAATTTCAAGGTTTCAAAAATTGCATTAATTTTGCTTCAGGGCTTTCGTGCTCTGGCTGCCAATTATAGCGCCATTTAACTTCTGGTGGCAGAGACATTAATATAGATTCCGTACGGCCCTTGGATTGCAATCCAAATAAAGTGCCTCTATCATAAATTAAATTAAACTCCACATAACGGCCACGACGATATAACTGAAAATCGCGCTCACGTTCGCCAAATTCAAATGCTTTGCGCTTTTGCATAATAGGCCGATATGCTTTAATAAAATGATCACCCACCGATCGCATAAACTCAAAACATTGATCAAACGATCCTGCATTTAAATCATCAAAAAATAAGCCGCCAATACCTCTCGGTTCATCTCGATGCTGTAAATAAAAATACTGATCTGCCCACTCTTTATAGCGCGCATAGGTGTCTTCACCAAACGAAGCACACGCTTTGGCAGCAACCTGATGCCAATGTTGACAGTCTTCTTCAAAAGGATAATATGGCGTTAAATCAAAACCCCCGCCAAACCACCAAATGGGATCTGCATCTGGTTTTTCTGCCATAAAAAACCGCACATTCATGTGCGCTGTAGGAATAAAGGGGTTTCTAGGATGGATCACTGATGAAACGCCCATGGCTTGAAACTCACAACCCGCTAACTCCGGATGTTGTTTGGTAGCAGCAGGCGGTAAAGACGTACCATAAATGTGCGAAAAATTAACACCGCCTTGTTCAATCACCCTACCATTGCTTAAGACTCGGGTAAATCCCTCGCTCCCTTCCACGCGCGTCCAATGATCTGTTCCAAACCCTTGTTTGCCGTCTTCTTCTGCTAATTGCGAACAGAGATCTGTTTGCAAATCTAATAGATATTGGCGAACTAGGGAGGGATTAATCTGAAGACTCCTTTTCTTCTGTTTCGTAAGGTTCGGTATAGCCACATACTTTTTGCGGACATGCCTTCTCGGTTCCACGCCTTTTTGTGGTTTTAATCATCAAAATAGGCCAAGCGCATTTCGGACAAGGCTCGCTGACAGGTGGGCTATTGACCGCATATTTGCAATCGGGATAGGTATTGCAAGAATAAAAGAACGTTCCATACCGAGACTTTCTTTTGATCAACGTCCCTTTATGACATTCCGGACAGGTTACATGCGTATCTTCCGGTTTTTCTAAAGACTCAATATGTTTACATTTGGGGTAATCGGAGCATCCAATAAACTTGCCATATTTCCCCTTTTTAATAACCAATTCAGCGTCACACTTAGGACAACGTCGATCGGGTACAATTTCAGGCTCTTGTATCGCTCCTGGTTCTTCTTCAAGACTGCGCGTATAATCGCATTCTGGATATCCAGTGCAACCGACAAACCTGCCCCGTTTTCCTAAACGAATAGACAAAGCGCTACTACATTTAGGACATTTCTCATCTAATGCTTCATGGGTTACATCTTTGCGTTTTACCGTTTCTTCAGTAACTTGGATCAAATCATTAAACGGACTCCAAAAGTCTTTTAAAAGAGGTATCCATTGTTTTTCACCCCTCGCCACTTCATCTAATTCATCTTCTAATTTTGCGGTAAAGTCATAGTCCACATATTGCGTAAAATACTGCGTTAAAAATCGGCTGACTATAATACCGACATCTGTTGGCTTAAAACGCCGACTTTCTAATAATGCATAAGCCCGCTGTTGCAAAGTGGAAATAATAGAAGAATAGGTTGAAGGGCGCCCTATGCCATGCTCTTCTAATGCCTTAACTAACGAAGCTTCAGAGTAACGCGGTGGCGGCTCTGTAAAATGCTGATCTGCATGCAACGCTAACAAATCTACCCAATCGCCCACTTTCATTTGTGGTAGAAGCTTTTCCCCATCTTCTGCTTGTGCGGATGAATCATCCACTCCTTCCAAATAAACCTGCATAAAGCCGGGCGATGAAACCACAGAGCCATTGGCTCTAAAACGATTGCCTGTACCACAAGATAAATCTACTGCGACCACATCAATAACTGCATGCATCATTTGACACGCAATGGTACGTTTCCAAATTAAATTATAAAGCTTATATTGATCCGGCGTGAGCGCTGCCTTGGCGCGTTCTGGCAGCAATGAAGCCACGGTTGGACGAATCGCCTCATGAGCTTCTTGCGCATTTTTAGACTTGGTTTTGTAAAATTTTGGCTCAGGAGGTAATGCCTCTTTACCATATCGCTCCAATATTAAATCGCGTATTTCACTAATTGCCTCATTGGCTAAATTAACAGAGTCGGTACGCATATAGGTAATTAACCCTGCTGCGCCGTCTCCCACATCAATACCTTCATACAATTGTTGCGCCACTCGCATGGTGCGCTGGGTGGTAAACCCGAGTTTTCGAGAAGCTTCTTGCTGTAAAGTAGATGTTGTAAAGGGCGCTGTGGGATTTCGCTTTCTCTGGCTTTTGGTAATTTTTTCAACTTTAAGTTTACCTTTTGCCAAATCTTGCAAGGTTTTCTCAACTGAACGCGCATCTTTTTCATTAGTTAAGGTAAATTGTTCTACTTTTTTACCTTCATACTCTACTAATTTTGCAGAAAATTCATGCTTTTGCGCTTTAAGATCCGCCTCTACAGACCAATATTCTTGCGTAATGAATTTTTCAATATCTTCTTCACGCTCCACAATCATCCGAAGCGCAGGACTTTGAACACGACCCGCAGATAACCCGCGACGAACTTTTTTCCAAAGCAAAGGCGACAAATTAAATCCAACCAAATAGTCTAACGCACGCCTTGCCTGCTGCGCATTAATCAGATCCATTGACAATGCTCTTGGTTTTTGAATCGCCGCTTGAACCGCAGATTTGGTGATTTCATGGAACACCACGCGATGCACGGGTTTATCACCCAATGCTTTTTTACTTTTCACCAATTCATATAAATGCCAAGAAATGGCTTCTCCTTCACGATCTGGATCTGTCGCTAGATATAAAGCATCTGATTTTTTTAAGAGCTGACAAATTTCTTCGACATGTTTTGCATTTTTCTCTATCACTTGATATTTCATTGCAAAATCATGTTCAGTATCTACTGCACCTTTTTTGGGAACAAGATCTCTCACATGCCCATATGAGGCCAAAATTTCAAAATCTTTCCCTAAATATTTTTTTAGGGTTTTGGCCTTTGCCGGTGATTCCACAATAACTAAATTCTTTCCCATTTTTCACAACTCTTTACAATATTAAAGCGATTAAGCCAACAAACGCGCATAGCCACCTGGCACGGAGGCGACATAGCCCTTAAGTTCTAACTCTAACAGCATGGAAGAAACAGCCTTCGCCGTCAATCCACTTCGGGTAATAACCAAGTCTACAGGCGTACAATCATACCCTATCCCCGAAAGCAGTGTTTCGTAAGGCTCTGCCAAGGGGAGCAATTTCTCTGCCTCACCCGTTACATCCTCTCCTTTTCGCAACACATATTTCATTAGTGCGCCTAATTCTTCCAACACATCCTCTGCCGTTTCAACCAATTTTGCCCCCTGACGAATCAGAGCATGGCATCCCTTCGCAAGAGGACTGTGAATAGATCCTGGGATCGCAAACACTTCTCTTCCTTGTTCTAATGCTAACTTTGCAGTAATCAGAGAACCACTACTTAAGGTAGCTTCTACCACCAATGTTCCAACACTGAATCCACTGATGATCCGATTGCGGCGCGGGAAATGAGAAGGCGCTGGCGGTGTTCCAAAAGGAAATTCAGAAATCAATGCTCCTTGCTGCTCTACAATATCGTGCGCCAAACCTCGATGTGACGCCGGATAAATACTATCTAAACCATTTCCTAACACCGCTATGGTATTGCCCACCCCTAATAATGCCCCGCGATGCGCAGCAGCATCGATCCCAATGGCTAAGCCACTTGTCACGGTAAATCCCGTATTAGAAAAATGCTCTGCAAATTTATGGGCAATATCACATCCTACTGGCGTGGGATTTCGACTTCCCACCATAGCAATTTGAGGCCGGGATAACAATTTCAAATTGCCTCTAGCAAATAATACAGCTGGGGCCCCAGATATTTCCTTTAGTAAATCCGGATAATAGCTGCTTCTTTGCGTTAGGATATGGCATTCGGGTGATTCTGCCCAGCGCAAATCTTGATCGACCAGAGACCAATCGGCTTTGCCAGTAACTACCCGGCAATTATCGGAAGCATCAAATAGGCGAGTTAAATCAGTCTCATCATCAAGTATATTAGATAACTTTGCAGAACCTACGCCTGGGATCCGCAGCAAGGCCAACAAACAGCGTAATTGTTCTCCCTGATATTCCATGCTTGCCTGGATCCTGCTGAATAAAAAATTATGACCAGCAGTTTAGGGGCTTTTCACCTTATCAAGCAAGTGTACAATTTCGTTGGCTTCTAATACCAACCCTAAACTGAGCTTTTCATAGGTTTGAAAGACCAATACCCTCCCAATTCGCAGATCGGGCAATTTAATTTCATGTTTCCGCCAATTTTTTGTTACAGTATCGACAACCTTTCGATTACTTTGGTAGATATCTAAATAATCTCCTTCTTCGATTCCTTCCCTTTGGCCTAAACTAATCACCACCACATGATTCAATCCAATCTCATTCATTCCATCCCGAGTGGATAAAATATATCCTTCTCCTGCAAGAGCATTGGCCGGTTTCATTTTTAACTGGGTGGGCAATACCGAAGCATAGCTTGGAAATAATCTGGATCCCACTTCAACTGGCTCAACAACGCTAGTCACTTTAAACTGCGCCGCTTCCCCTTGTGCTGCTGGCTCTGCTAATTCTGCTGTCGCAATCGTAAGCGCCTCAAACCCAAGCATTTCATGAGTAACAGGATGATGATATATTTGTCCTTCTTTATAGATTTGATGCGTAAATTCTTCGGTTTCGTTTAACCCCAAAACATACAAAATTGTCCCAGTTCCCCCATACAGTTGACCATGATTTTGGGCAACAACATAAGGAGCTTCCATAAACTGCTCTTTAGAATCTAAAATAAGGCTGGTTTTTAAATAGGGACGAATTGTACTGACAGGGATCTTAAAAATAGTAGAGGGAGACTCCGCCCTAATTTTTGGCTCCAATTTTACCGTTTTTACATTGGGATCCAGAGGTGTGGCTTTGGGTGCTGGAGTTGTTGCCGTAAGGGAAACTGTTTTCACTATGGGGGCAGCAGGGTCAGCCGTATTAGTTGCTTCAGGAACTGAAGAAACCTCAATAACCGGGGCAGTTCCAGAAATTGGAGCAGGCGTAGCGGTTGCTTCCGCTGCAATAGCATTTGCTCCGATACAATGCAGGCAAAAAATGAATCCTATGACAACTTTACCTAACATTTCTTTTTTTCTCCCATTTCCCCAAAACCCTCATCTGTATTAGAGTATAGTGAGCTTTTCGGGTATAATTTAGATAGTTTGAATGTTAACTGTTGCTAATTATTGTTAATTTCACAGAGGCCGAATATGTCACTAATTAATATACTGCAATTTCCAGATCCCAGATTAAAAAATAAAGCTGTCCCTGTCACTGTATTTGACGAGGCGCTGGCTACCACCATAGCCAATATGTTTGAAACCATGTATGAGGCTTATGGCGTAGGATTAGCTGCCATACAAGTTAATATTCAACAACAAATTATAGTGATTGACGTCTCCCATGAACAAAATCAACCGCTTTGTTTAATTAACCCCGAAATAACCGAAAAACACGGAACAATCCTTTCTGAAGAAGGATGTTTATCTTTCCCTGGGGTGTATGCCAAAGTGCAACGCGCCAAAGACGTTCAGGTAAAATTCTTGGACAAAACAGGCAAACCGCAAACTTTAAAAGCCACAGGACTTTTAAGTCAATGCATTCAACATGAAACCGATCACTTAAATGGCATTACTTTTTATGATCATTTGTCCTCCTTAAAACAAGAATTATTACGCAAGAAATTAGAAAAAAATCGCCGCAGATCTTTATGATATTAAAACATTCAATACAGTGCCTAGGTATCTCATGAGTTTAAAAATACTATTTGCAGGAACCCCAGAATTTGCTGTTTCTCCTTTCAAAGCTTTATTGCAATCATCACATACTATAATTGCAGCCTATACTCAACCCGATAGGCCCGCCGGAAGAGGACGCTTACTGCACGAAAGTCCTATTAAACAATTGGCAGTCCTCCACAATATTCCGGTATTTCAACCAAAATCTTTAAGAGATCCTGAAGAACAAGCTTTCCTTAAAAATCTTAATCCTGATCTCATGGTAGTTGCAGCTTATGGCCTTATTTTACCTAAGGCAATATTAGAGATCCCTAAATACAGATGTATTAATATTCATGCATCCCTTTTGCCACGTTGGCGCGGCGCTTCACCCATCCAACAAGCGATTTTAGCAGGAGATCCTGAAACAGGAATTTCTATTATGCAAATGGATGCAGGACTCGATACTGGAGATGTATTATCTATGCATGCTTGCCCGATCACAGCAGAAGATACCAGCCAAACGCTGCATGATAAATTAGCGGTGTTGGGCAGCGAAGCCCTTATTGCAATCTTAAATGATATGGAGACAAAGAAACTCTCTCTCCAAAAACAAAATGATAGTTTAGCAAGTCATGCCCCTAAAATTTCAAAAGAAGATGCAAAAATAGATTGGAGCGAAAACGCTGTAGTGCTTGATCGCAAAATTCGTGCATTTAATCCTTGGCCAATCGCATTTACAAACATGGGCGATCAAGTTATTCGGATCTGGAAAGCGATCCATATTGAGAATGACTCTACTAGCAACTCCAAACCTGGAGTCATTTTGAATACATCTGAAGCGGGTATTGATGTGGCAACTGGAAAAGGGATTTTAAGAATATTGGAATTGCAGTTGGCTGGGGGCAAGCGGCTGGCCGTAGCAGAAATCCTAAAATCAAAACATGCATTATTTCTTGAAAATTCGGCTTTCTCTTTTTAATTTTCATCCGCTATCTGTCGGATATTCTTAACCACTAAAACAACATAAGCTATCCAGGAAATCATTGATTTAATTTAAATCTGAGGATGCACTGTGCATTATATCAGCATTCATTTGTAAGGAACTAAATTATTGTGATTATGTCTAATATGTTGTACACTTTTAAATGAAACGCTTGTGGAAGATATTCACAACGCCTGAATTTGATGTTTGGTATTTACGACAGACCGAAAAACACAAACAACAGATCAGAGCTAGATTGCGTAATATTGAACTCTCGGGACATTTTGGAACACATAAAGCAGTCAGTCAAGACAGCTCAATATGTGAACTTAAATGGGAAAATGGACGTCGCATATATTATGCATGTCCAAGTGATATGCAAGTGTTACTGATATTAGGAGGAAATAAAAATGGCCAAAACAAAGACATCTCAAAAGCCAAAAAAATCTTTATCAAATACAAAGAAGACTGCAAATTATCGTGAATGGAGCCCGAGTAAAGAGATATTAGACCCCAATACACTAGCCAAGGCTGTTGCCGAATGTCTTTTAAATAATGATCCGGAAGGGGTTCTAGAAATGATCGAGATTTACCTTGAAACAGCAAACATGGTCAAAATTGCAAAAAAATCTCATCTTTCCAGAGCTACCCTTTATCACTCTCTAAAGCACAAAAATCCTACTATTAAAACTTTAGCCAAACTGATCCATGCCGCAGCAGCTTAAGGGATTTCAATTTCATGTATATGCTATGCAACGGCATGTTTGAAAAAAATGTTCTAAACTATTTATATATTATATTGATTTGATAGCACATTGGAATGGATAATGCCTAAAAAATATAACTCGATGACTTTTAAAGAATTTGATCAAACAGAAGGCAGCGGTTGGCGAGCACTATTGCCCCCTCCCGGTTCAAAAAATCACCCAACACTAGAACAATTTCAAATGGCAGGTGAAGCAATTAAGGAATATATTGAACAGCATAAAGATCTTGGCGTTCCAAAAGAAAAAATGGCAGCATCCGTGTTTTCGTTAAATTGGCATGCCTTTCAAATGTATGCGCAAAGTGATGACAATGATAATAACAAAGAGATGATGCAAAGATTTTTACAGAAAACCATTAATCAGTTTGAGACGATGCAATCTGATGATTTAACAGAACTTCAAAAAGAATATGGGCCAACCTTTAAGCCCTATTTAGAGGCCACCTTGATTTTCCTGGGTAACGAAAAAGACAAACAAAAAAGGCTTGAAGCTAAACTGCAAGAAACATTGGCCATTCCCATAGATAAATATCCCGACAGCAATGTAGTATTTTTCCCTGGAAGGGTTTTTGATATGGTTAATATGGCTAACAACCCTGATGCCACTTATAGCAAGCTTTTCAGTTTACCATCCAAGCTTCCTCCTTTACCTGGACAATCAAATTGGGTTCCAGCCAGCACAAAAATTCAAGTGAATTCCTATAAAGAAGAACGTGAGAGTTTATTAAGACAACAAAAAGCAAAAAAAGAAGCCATGTCCATGCATTCACCAAAGCCAAATTCGAGCAAAAGTACTCCGCGTGAAACGGAGCTTTATGAAGATCAGAATGAAGCTGTAAAAGAAAGAAGATGGAAAACCAGGGAGATACCATCTCCATTTAAGGATCCTAACGATCCATTTAATTAATGTATTATGCACCCTCATTTGTCTACTTTCACTAAAACTTCAGTGCGCTTTTTCTTCTACAGTCATAAAATGGATTTTGATTATTGCTTACCCATCCAGTTTCCGAATTTTGGCTGACGGCATTTCGTGCGCATCTGCAAATTGATGGCCATGTGATAATCCAAAAGGGTTTTCATTCTGATTTTCCCTACTTAAAAGTAATGGTTCATTACCCGCTGCCACGGGCGCTGTTGCTGCGGCTGATGTAGAAGCTGCCAATATTGAAGTTGATGCCGAACCTAAGGCCTTCTTCGCTTGAAGCGTTGCAAGCTCTTGTTCTAGGGCTTCGATAAGTTCACCTTGCGCTCTTATTTCCGTAACTAGCCCCACCGAAAATTCACCCCCTCCAGCAACCATTTTAATGGTTTCATATTTTACCTGAACTTGCCTACCCAGATCTTCTAATATCCCACGAAAATGCGGATTGCCTAATCCAACCTTTAAATGAGGACTAGATAAAAAATCATGATGAGTAAGCAAAAACGAAATAAATTCGGGAAACTCTTTTAACAAGCGACTTCTAAAGTTGTTTTCTGAAATCAAAATTTCTTTTACAGTTGTTAGCGTTCGCAAGAATTCTTCTACTGAGATCCCATTGTTTAACAGAATGTTAGAGGCGGCAGAATAAAATTCCCTTTCGGTAATATCACAAGCGCACTTTTCCGCAATAGTCTTATAAACCTCAAGAAGAGAGCTGCAACTTTGGTCGGATTTCGACTGCAATCCAAGAATAACACTTGCTCTTCTTTGGAACCACTCCTTTGCTTTGTCAAAATTAAACAATCTCAAAAAATTATTCCCTAAATTATTGCAGCTATCAGAAAGCTTGCGATTATCCTCTTCTGTACGCGCGCCAAGGTTCTCCAGCGTACCGATAGCTTTAAGATATAACTCTTCCGCTCTTTTCCAGTTGCTTTGAGCATAATAAATGTTACCTAAATAATTGTAACTATCAGAAAGGTTGCGATCATCCTCTTCTGTACGCGCACCAAGGCTATCCAGCGTACCGATGGCTTTAAGATATAACTCTTCCGCTCTTTTCCAGTTTTTTTGAGAATAATAAATTTTACCTAAATTCTTACAACCATCCGAAACCTTTCGAATATCTGTTTCTGTGCGCGTGCTAATGCTCTCCAGCGTTCCGATGGCTTTAAGATATAACTCTTCCGCTCTTTTCCAGTTGCTTTGAGAATAATAAAT
>JBEICO010000035.1:0-10274 GCA_040383965.1 Francisellaceae bacterium | reverse complement strand
TACATTACTCATGTTATCTCCTTGCTTTACAAATTAAAGTTCAGCTTAGAGACAAATTATCAAATTAAACCTTTAGCTTCACACCTTCTCACCGGTAGGACACTATATATCTGAGTTTAGAATTTTCTCAAAATCTCTAAAATGGGATTCAATAATAATCACTTTGGGTTTGTAGAGTTCTAGGTTTATAGATCGTAATACATTAAAATCATGCCCTTCGGCATCAATACTTAATAAATCAATTTGTTGTTTAGCGTAACGTGTTTTCGCGATGATATTGTCTAAGGTACTGGATTGGATTTCTCTTGAGTAAGCAGTATTCTCATGCGTGGCTTGTTCTTTTGCAGTTGAGGCATCGATTGTGGTTCCAAGGCTATAAAGCTTATCTGAATAGATTTTTACAGATTGTTCTATATCAGATACCGCTGCCTGGATATTACAATCTTCAGATCTTAATAATGCACAGGTTGCTACTTTTAAAGGATCTAAGTCGATATTGATCCCGCGCCAGCCTTTCTTATACAAATAATATGTGTTTGAAAACTTTCTTGGATGGTAGCAGCCGACATCCACATAAAATCCACTTTTAACTTCTTTTTTGATCCAATCTCTTAAGATGACATCTTCGCCAAATTGGGAATAGTAATTTCTAAAATATTTTGTAAAGTATGCTTTTCTAACGAGAAAAAGGGTTTTCCAGATATTTTTTTTATCTGAAAGAATTTTGCTTATAAAATAGTTTATTAACTTACTTTTTGCAGGCATAAATAATAACAGTCCTGTTTGTTATAAATAAGTCCTATTATACGTTGCATTGATCCAAGGCTCAAATTGTGAGAAAATTTTCAGATAATCGAATTTATAACGCTTAACTTATAGAATCAATTTTGGGGCAATTCTAACCTGTGATAACGTTATCAAAAACAGCACTTAATTCCAGTAAATTAAAAATTTTGGAACATCTATTGACTATTGCTGCGGCAGTCGTATCTCGGCTGTCGATGTTGTTTATAACCATGTTGAATATTCGAATCATGCCTGCAGAAGAGTTTGGCGTTTTTGCGCTATTGCTGTTGGTTGCTAATATTGTTAGTGCCTTTGTTTGCTGTGGGGGTGATATGTGGCTAAATCGATTTACTCGATTGCGACATTCAGTACAAAAACGACCTCCTATTGTTTCAGGTTTATATCTTAGCATTAGTGCTTGTTTAGCGGGATTGGTTGTCTTATGTGCTATCGCGTTTGCGATATTTGGTCAAGAATTCTTTGGGGGCCACGGTATAGGGATAGCATGGTGCCTTTTATGGGCCGCCATGGCAGGAATGATTGAAGCCATTCTCGCTGTTTTACGTGCTACAAATGTGATTCAACGTTTTTTTATGATCCGTGATTTTTTTATGCCTATTACCTTAATTACTTCGGTTATATTACTTAAAATAAATAGTGTTGAAAAGTTTTTTATGCTGGCCAGTATTATATGGCTGATAACGCTTGGATTCTCTTGGAATTTAATCATAAAGAAAAGAAAACAATATTTACCGCTTCTACACTGGCGAGGGCGGTTTTTTAAAGCGGTGGTTATTTCTCATACGCTAAGTCTTATATTCAATAATATTTTAGCGCGTTTAGCGATTGGAATGGATACTTTTTTATTGGCACGCGTAGAACCAATATCCATTGTGGGACAATATCGTTTTATATCACATTTTGCCTATGCATTTAATATTGTACAACATTTTGTGTTTCTAGCTCTTCCTTGGCAGTTACGCCAAACCAGTTCAAGCAACAAAACTGTTGAGGGTAAAGAAGCAGTAGCATTTAAGCAAACACTATTGTTGTTGAGTGCATTTCCTGCATTAATTTTGATTATTTTTGCGGCCAAACATTTTTTACATTTGTTAGGTTCAGGGTTTCAATCTATGGCACCTCTTTTCTCTATCTTTCTTATCATTCGTTTTAGTGAATTACTATGTGGACCCCAACATGAAATGCTGGTTAGCAATAAAAAAGTGAATTGGGATACTTTTTCAAATATTCTTGCCATTGGAATAGGTGCTTTAGTATTTTTGCTCGCTTTAAATAGATACGACGGAGTTACCAGTGGGTTAATATCTGTTGGATGTAGTTCCATGACAGGACAGATTGCTCGTTTTTTGATTATAAAAAGGTATAGGATGGCGACCCCTAATGAAACCCTACGCATAATGCCTTGGTGGCCAATTTTAGCGGTTGTTACCAGCATGGGTTATTTTGTCTTGCAATGATAAAAGAAAATGTTCCCTATTTACGTTTTTTAATTTTCAGCCTATTTGCAGTAGTTGTTTTAACTCAGTTTCAAATCGATATTCCTCTATCGGAAACTTCTCTTAGAGTTGGTGCTTCCGATTTTATCGTTGTACTGACTTTACTTTTTTTTGTATTTGCAGCGCCAAAAGAGGTTTTACTTCAAAAATGGAAAATTAAGTGGCTACCTTTATGGTTTATCGGTATTACAAGTTGGCTTGGTATTTCTGTACTTATTGGGTATGCAGAGTCAGGACACTTGTCAAATTGGGCGTTTTGCAATAAATTTTTGGGTTGGATCCTGTTAATTGGGTATTTTTTGTTAGGAGGATGTACCCAATATCTGAATAATGACTCGTTAATTAGAATGTTTAGAATATTATTCATTAGCAGTTGGCTTGTGGGCATTTATTGCGTGATTAATTGGATGTTTAGAAAATATTAATTTTTTTGCCGTTTGGAGTTAACATTGAATACCGTTTTTTTGGGTTTTTAGAAAATCCTAATTCTTATGCTTATTTTAGTGTTTTTCTGTTGTTTTTACATATTTCGTTTTACAAAAAGGAATTGTTTCCAAATTGGTTAAATCTTTGTGGTCTAGCCTTATCTTCAATTTGTATAGTGGGTGCAGGTTCCAGAGGGGCAAGTATTGCACTTATTTTTGGCTTTTTCGTATTAATTATTCGAAAAATGATATCTATTCGATATGTGATTGCGCTGGCTATTGCTGGGGTCTTGCCATTACTATGGTTTAGCCTTAAAGGCAAACTGTATATGCATTTTTTTAATCTTGCTATATGGAATGGAATGGATTTTAGTATTCAAGATCGTCTTGTGAGCTCTAAGCTTGCTTTTCAATGGTGGTTGGAACAACCCTTGGCTGGCATTGGTCTTGGAAGTTTTATTAATCGTAAAATACAAACAAATCTGTTGCCTACCACTTTACATAACACCTTCATTTGGCTGTTAACAGAAACCGGAATAATTGGTCTTGGTTTGTTTTTAGTGTTTGCTTTTGCTGCACTTAAGAGTATTTATAAGTCAAGCTTGAATCCTAAAAATAATGAGCTTGCCATAGGGGGACTTGCAATTTTTGTTACTGCTGCTGTTGCTTCAATAGGTATGGAGATGATGTATCAGCGGTATTTATGGTTTATCTTAGGTATGTTATTAGTAGAAAAATCCTATCAACCCATAGCTGAAAATGCTATAAAACATTTTCGATCGGATGATTTTTCAGTGCCTGAATATGCTTTGTTGCGTGAAAAATTGTGAAAAATAATGATTTAATTTTACAACGAGAGTAATTGGTTGAATATCTATTACTAGAACAATTAGAAGAAGGGGGTAGGATGGTTATTCCAATCGGAGCTGAGAATCATCAACAATTGATGGTGATAGGGCGGCATCATGATCATTTTCACGAATCGGTGATAGAAGCGGTTCGGTTTGTCCCTTTATTACCGGGAGTACAATAAATGCGAATTCCATTTTTAATTCATTGGTATGAAAAAGTATTAAAGTGGTCAACGCACCCTAAAGCACCTTATTATTTGGGTTTGGTAAGTTTTGTAGATGCATCTTTATTTCCGATTTCTCCTTTATTTATGATATTGCCCATGAGTTTTGCAGCACCGCACCGCGCGTTTTTCTTCGCATCCATTGCGATATTCGCATCCTTCTTTGGGGGAATTGTGGGGTATACCTTGGGCTATTTTGCGTTTGAAGCAATTGTTGGCCCCTTTATAGAATTCATGGGATATGAAAACAGCTATTTGATGGCCATGGAATGGTTTGATGAATGGGGTTTTTGGGCTATTTTGGTGGGCTGTGTGACGCCGGTTATCCCCTACAAAATATTTACCATTGGCTCAGGGGTAATGCAATTAAATTTTGGGTGGTTTTTGGTGGCTTCTTTGTTGGGACGCAGTATTCGTTTCTTGTTAATTGCAACGATTATTCGATGCGGCGGCCCCAAGTTTGAACCCTTTTTAAGAAGGGTTCTAGTTAAAATTGGGGATTAAAAATTGGTGCCCCGGGGCGGATTTGAACCGCCGACCTGTCCCTTAGGAGGGGACCGCGCTATCCACTGTGCCAACGGAGCAATTAGGTTAAGAGTTCACGTATCCCGATAACTATCAGGCTAATGCTTGCTATTAAGAGCATCAATTTTAAAAGGCTGAATCCGAATTTATAATAGGGGCTAAGATCTACTTCTTGTACCATGGTTGCTTTCTCCTCTTTATCTTAAATATTTGCTCTTTTTCTGTTGTGGAGCCTGGGAGGAGAGGATCGAACTCCCTACCTTCGCATTGCGAAAGCGACGCTCTCCCAGCTGAGCTACGACTTCTGTGTCGTCGGTTAATAGTTGAAATATTACAAGAAAATGCTCTTAAGGGAAAGGAATACCGCTTGAGATTTGACGGAACGCCAGAATACAGCTATTTGTAATAAGTAAATCGAATAAAGTAAGCAAACTTAATGCGTGATGATACAATGAAAACAAGGAAGGTAACACAATATGACTGTCGATCATAAATCCGTGGAATTGGTGGGAAATAGTCCAAGCATTAAAGCGGTTCAACATTTGGTGCAGCAAGTTGCCAATAAACGGACTACCGCCTTGATTTTGGGGGATTCTGGTACAGGCAAGGAATTGGTCGCAAGGGTTATCCATGATCTTTCGGAACGAGCAAAAGGCCCCTTTGTGGCTGTGAATTGTGCTGCTATACCTTTGGAATTATTAGAAAGCGAGTTATTTGGTCATGAAAAAGGGGCTTTTACAGGTGCTTTTGTGATGCGCCAAGGTCGTTTTGAGCTCGCTCAAGGGGGAACATTATTTTTAGATGAAATTGGTGATATGCCCATTTTTATGCAGGCCAAATTATTGCGAATATTGCAAGAAAAAACCTTTGAACGAGTGGGAGGAAGTAAACCCATTGCCACGGATGTTCGAATCATTTCCGCTACTCATAAAAATTTGGAGCAATGCATGTTAGAGGGGAGTTTCAGAGAGGATTTGTATTATCGTTTAAATGTTTTTCCCATTAAAATTCCTGCATTAAAAGACAGAAAAGAAGATATTAGTTTACTGATCCGTTATTTTATTGAAAAGTTTGCAGAATCGTCTGGAAGTACGATAGAAGTTTCCTCGGAAGTGATGAGTTTTCTGGAGCAATATGAATGGCCTGGAAATGTACGAGAGCTTGCCAATTTGATTGAGCGATTGATTATTTTGTACCCAGGAAAAGTGATATATTTACAAGATTTGCCGGAACAATTTCATCAGCCCAGTGTAAAAGCTAATGATAAAAATGTAACGATGCCGTCAACAAAGGAAATCTATGGAGCCAATCAAAACCCAAATTTTGATTTAAAAGAACATTTAGCGCAGTTAGAGTTTACCTTAATTACTAGAGCCTTAAATGATAGCCATGGTGTTGTCGCAAGAGCTGCTAAAAAACTAGGATTACGCAGAACAACTTTAGTTGAAAAAATGAAAAAATATCGTATTGTACGAGAATTAGAAACTAAAACACACAGTGAGCTGGGTTAAATTATTCTACAACAAATAACTCATCGAGCTTAGTGATCACCAATATTTTTTTGACATCCGGGTTGCTATCCACAATTCTAATATTTGCTTCATCTCCACCGGCGTAGTCTCTTAAGGCGAGCAGCATCCCAAGTGCAGAGCTGTCTAAGTAATCCGATTCTTTGAGATCAATTACATACGCTTTGGGTTTTGGGACCACCTTTTCATAAGCGTTGCGGAACACTTGCAGTGAGCTGAAGTCCAGCCGACCTTGTACGATGATAGTCAGCTCGTTACCATCTGTCGATGTTTTAGTCGTAATCCCCATGGCAAAACTCCATATAATATAAACGTCTAACCCTTTCAACCCTAAGCATAGTCCATTCTACCCTGCATGGTAAGGTTAGTAAACCACGCGAACCGAAGTCCCTATTGGAGCCATATGAAACAATTCTTTGATGTCTTCTGCATACATCCGAATACAGCCATGGCTGCTTCTTAAGCCAACGCTGGTGGGTTTGTTGGTGCCGTGCACTAATATGCCGCTAAACCCTAAATTCATTGCGCATTGGCCTAAAGGATTATGAGGCCCAGCCGGGACAATTAAGGGCAAGGTTTTGCCATTACGTTCGGCTTCTCTGCGAATCGATTCTGGCGGTCTCCAGTCAGGGTGCTGTCGTTTTGACACTATTGTCGTTTCTCCCACCGGGGTAGACCATCCTTGACGACCCACTCCAACAGGATAGGTACTGACTAGATCTTCGTCAGGATGAAAATAAAAGAGACGCATATCTGAGAGATCCAATACGATGCCTTCGCGTTTGCCTTCTGGGAGTTCAAACTCGGATGGAATAATAATAGTGGTTGATGCTTTCAGTTTTTTTTCGCTTACTTTGGGGTTTGCTTGGATCATATGAAAGACGCCAATATCATATTGCTCTGCAATGTCGTACAGCGTGTCTCCAGCTTGTGCTTTGACTTCTTGAATCTCGCCAATCTTATTGCCACTTGAAGGAATTTTATACGTTAAGGCGCATGCAGTATTCATGCAAAAAGATAAAATAAAAATAACAGAAACCCTTATAAAAACCACATCATTTATCATTGCATATCCCCTTAGATCAGCTCTTATGACAATCACAATGTCGGCAAGTTTTTGACAAACTTGAAATGTTGTTTTGTTGGAATGGTTCTTGCAAGGGTAATAGGTATAACTATGGATCCCATATTTTGGCCATTGCTAAACGGAGGAGTTTTTGTGGGTAAATCTACTAATGGATGGGTGATGTATCCCGTACCTGCTGTACTGCCAGAAAGTAAAGTGGTCAAACAACATGCCATGATGGTAAAAAGAATTGCACAGCATTTATTAGGAAGGCTGCCTGCGTGTGTGCAATTAGAAGATCTCATTCAATCGGGTATGATCGGATTGTTAGAAGCTTCTAAAAATTATAATACTGAGAAAGGGGCTAGTTTTGAAACATATGCCAGCATTCGGATCCGCGGTGCCATGCTAGATGAAATACGAAAAGGGGATTGGGCACCTCGTTCTGTGCACAGAAATAGTCGGCGTATTGCCGAAGCGGTTCGTGTTATTGAAAATGAAGTGGGCCGTGATGCAAGAGATCGAGAAGTGGCCAAAGGATTAAATATTACTCTTGCGGAATATCATCAATTGGTACAAGAGACCAATGGAAGTCGCATGTTTGCATTTTTTGATGTGGGATTAAGTGAGGATGTTATGTCCGAAGGGACAAGTGTTTCTACAACAGGGCCTTTGGATAAATTACAACAAGAAGATTTTAAAAGAAGTTTGGCAAAAGGGATCGAAGGACTACCTGAGCGTGAACGTATGGTTCTTGCATTGTATTACGATGAAGAATTAAATTTAAGAGAAGTAGGTGATATCTTGGGTGTGAGTGAATCTAGGGTCAGTCAAATTCACAGTCAGGCTATGCAACGATTACAAACACGTTTGAAAGAGTGGAAAGCAGCCGATGAGTTGCGGTAAATATTAACCCCACTCTCCCTCTAGGGTATAGGCGCTTTAAAAAAATGCAGCAGTTTACTACTGGCGCCATGTAGAATAGTAGTTAATTTTTCTGTTAATGTTTCATTGATCACGTAAGTGACCTCGAAAATATCTGCATCTTCGCTTCTTTTTAAGAGGTAGTCATCACTGGTGATTAATTCGTCAACCAAATTCAATTCTAGCGCTTGTGTGCCATACCAATGTTCGCCCGTTGCACACTTCTCGACATTGAGTTTGGGACGACATTCACTCACATATCTTTTAAATAATACATGGGTGTCTTCTAATTCCTGACGAAACTTTTCTCGAGCCTTGTCAGTATTTTCACCTAGCATGGTGAGGGTGGTCTTATATTCTCCAGCTGTGTGTTGCTCAATATCAATATTATGCTTTTTTAATAACCGATTAAAATTAGGGAGTTGTGCTAACACACCAATAGAGCCAACAACAGCAAAAGGGGCTGCTAGAATTTTATGAGCAACGGCAGCCATCAGATAGCCACCACTTGCAGCTACCAGATCAATACTCACAATAAGCGGAATTTCTCGTTGTCGGATTCGGTGTAGTTGCGAAGCAGCAAGTCCATAGTGGTGTACGTATCCTCCAGCACTTTCAAGGATAACCAATATCTCGTCTTCTTTTGTTGCTATTAACAAAAGAGCAGTAATGGCTTCACGAAGATTATCGACTTCAGAGGCATTTAGATCCCCACTAAATCGCAACACAAAAAGACGTGATTTTAAGGGTTTGAATGCTTCGCCTTTTTGCTTTTTCTTTAAAGCTTTTTCCTCCGCTTTGTCAGCTTTTTTTCTGTCTTTTTGTAAGCTTTTGAATTCTTCTTTAGACAAAATTTCAGATTCCAGCGCCTCTCGCATACTGTCAAATTTATCGTTAATTTTTTCAATTTCAATCGATTCACGTTCCCGTTGCCGGGAGCCGAGCAGAATAACAATTCCCGCAAAACCTAATAATAATGTTACCCCAATGGTAAAGACTTTGGCAGCAAACAAACCATATTGATGCAGAAAATCGACCACATAGAGCTCCTAAGTAAATTTTGAATGTGTTAGTCTAACGTTTCGGAAATAAATAGCAAGAGGGTAACCCGTGTTGAAGGCCAATGCCTTGGGATTTGAACGAGAGTCTCGGACCTTGTTCAGTAATCTAACTTTTGAAGTTGAGCCTGGAAGCATGTTATTTGTCTCCGGAGCGAATGGATCTGGGAAATCCAGTCTCTTAAAAATACTAGCAGGAATTTCGCGTCCTACAACAGGGGCATTAATCTGGCGAAATCAACCCCTCTTATCTAGAGATCCCTATTTTCTCGCAGAATTGCTTTATATTGGACATAAAATTGGCATTGTACCAGCTTTAACTCCACTACAAAATTTACAGTGGCTGTTGGGTATTAGCCATATTAGCGCTGTTTCGAGAGCAGAGGTTCTGCAGGCCTTAAAAGCGGTAGGTTTAGGCAAATTTTTTGACATTCCTTGTGAGCAGTTATCTAAAGGGCAGTGCCAACGCGTGGCGCTTGCGCGCTTATGGATCCATCCAGGTGCATGTTGGATCTTAGATGAGCCTTTAGCGGGTTTAGATGAAGAGGGGTTTTTGTTGCTTCGTGAACAGTGTTCTCGGCACTTAGAACAAAAAGGGATTATTATTGTGGCCAGCCATAGATCTTTTGATCTAAACCCCATTAAACAAATTGAACTTACTTTGAGAGACGCAGAATGTTGAGAGTGTTAGCACTAGTCATCCGTCGTGATTTAATCCTCTACGGATATAGAAGCGGGGAATGGGTCATGCCTCTGGTTTTTTTTGTGATGATAGTAAGCGTGTTTCCGATTGCATTAGGATCCCAAAGCGCATTGCTTATTAAGATTGCACCCATGATTATTTGGGTTGCGGTAATACTGTCGTTGCTGATGTCGTTAGCAGCAATATTTCAAGTCGATTATGAAGAAGGGATCATTCCGCAGTATATATTAAGTCCTTACCCTTTAGCTTGGTTAATTTTTGGTAAATCTATTGCGCATGGTTTTATGATTGGATTGCCACTCTGGATGCTTGCGATACTCTCTGGTTTTTGTTTGCAATTAAGTTCTCAGGGCTTGTGGAGTTTAGGGATTACTTTAGCGTTTGGGATCCCCACTTTAAGTTTGATGGGAAGCTTAATGGCAGCGCTGACCATAGGATTACCTCAGGGAGGCGTGTTATTGTCGGTTTTGGCCTTACCCTTGATGATCCCGATCCTTATTTTAGGGACGAGTGGTGTTACAGCAGCCATGCAAGGATTTTCATTTAATGCTTTTGATAACGATGTTGACGCTACCGCCGGCGAAGAATCGACTGCCGCTAATATGAATTTTGATGTGACAGTACCACCTAATACCGCTCCAACCGGTGTCTTCTTTGCTGGACGGC
>JBEICO010000034.1:0-10297 GCA_040383965.1 Francisellaceae bacterium | reverse complement strand
TCACCAATCCATCCCAATCCTAATGAGCTAAGTGTAATCCCCAGCTGACATGCTGAAAGATAAGAGTCCAAATGTTTGTGGATTTTAGCTAGAATATGGCCTCGAGTTCCATAGGTTTCTTGGATCTCGCTAATTTGCGTATGCCGTAATTTGACCATGCCAAATTCTGCAGCCACAAAAAATGCATTTAAAAACAGCAAAATGACTATAATTAGGATACTAATAATCACTAAGGGATTATAGTATATTATCTTTAAATTCGGAGTTTAACCTCCAAAAGCAATGCGTCGTTAAACATATTAGCTTCACCCCACCCCATGCTTATTTCATCACCCGCGAAGCCTGGATCCAGCCTGTTTTTGATGAAACATTAACTTATCTGACTTTCGAATAATTTGAATATATAAAAATGCAATAGTTGCAACATGTTCACAAAGTGTATATAATTACCCCTAAAAACATGCGTAAAACGCAGAAATTATGGGGTCAATATATGCAAAGAATGCTTGAATATGCACTTAAAGACTGGAAAAGCTTTGATGGGCGAAGCCCTCTACTCATTAGAGGAGCCAGGCAAGTAGGCAAAACCTTCTTAATACAAAAATTTGCTGAGGAAAATTTTAGATCGTTTGTGAGTATCAATTTTGACCTACAGCCAGAATATAAACAATGCTTTGAAACCCTGAAGCCCTCTGAAATTAATAACTTGATAACAATCATGAGCCGACAAGCTATTGTTCCTGGCGAAACGATATTGTTTTTGGATGAAATACAAGAATGCCCTAATGCGATCATGGCTCTACGTTATTACAAAGAATTAATGCCTAAACTGCATGTAATCGCAGCAGGATCCCTATTAGAATTTGTTCTAAATAACGAATCTTTTAGCATGCCTGTTGGAAGGGTACATTCTTTATATTTAAAACCAATGACTTTTAAAGAATTTTTGCTGGCCAATGGATATATGGAACTATTAGAACCTCTCTCTAACGCCAAAATAACGACAGTATTCAACCCTGCAATAATAGGTTTATTAGAAAAATTATTACAGATATACTTTGTAACAGGTGGTATGCCCGAAGTTGTACACACTTATCTACAAACTCAGGATTTTTCCAAAACAAAAATAATACAAGCATCGCTATTAAATACTTTTAGAAATGACTTTGGAAAATATGCTTCTCATGCAAGACATAAATATTTGCAGCGCATATTTGAGAAAGCACCCGGTCTAATTGCACGCCATTTTAAATATTCAGAAATAGACCCCGAAATGCAAGCGCGCGATCTAAAAACAGCGATAGAAACCTTACAATATGCAGGTCTGCTACATCAAATCCGAGCTTCCCACGCTAATGGTTTACCCCTTAATGCATTGATTAACCCTAAAAAATATAAACTACTATTTTTAGATGTTGGCCTTGCTAAAACAAGTAGCAATCTTGATCCTGATTTAATGTTACAAAAAGATCTGATGCTAGTTAACAAAGGTAGTCTGGCAGAACAGTTTGTCGGCCAAGAATTGCTTGCGCTAGCATCGCCCTATAGTCCCGGTGAACTATTCTACTGGGAAAGAGATTCAAAAGGGAGTAGTGCAGAGGTCGATTATGTCATTAATGTGGGTGATAAAATTATACCGATAGAAGTAAAATCAGGTAAAACTGGAACACTTAAATCTTTAAATTACTTTTTACAAAACACTAAATCGGATAAACCACTCGGCATAAAAATATCAATGCAGCCTTTAGGTTTTCACGATAACATTTTATCCATCCCAATGTATATGTTAAGTGAACTAGAACGTTTGGTTAAAGAGATTATTTGATTTAAACAATATTATCATATCCAATTTTAAACAAATTGAAATTTACGATTGGTAGGCGCGAGTGGGATCGAACCACCGACCACCACCATGTCAAGGTGGTGCTCTACCACTGAGCTACGCGCCTAAAATTGATTCTTATAAGGTAAAAGAATACCATGCCAACGGATCCTCTATCAACTACTTTACTCGATGTAACATCCAAAAACCGACACCGCTAAAAACGATAATAGGAGCCACTACTGCTAGAATCGACGGAAGTTGATACACCACTGCTAAAGGCGTAAAAAAATTATTCAAGGTATGAAATAAAAAGGCAACTAAAACGCCTGAAACCACTCTAAATCCAGTACTCACCGATCGCAATGGCCCAAAAATAAAAGGTACTGCAATAAAAACCATCATTAAAATAATGACGGGCTGAAATAATTTTGACCATAAAGCAATTTCATAGTTCTGCGTGTTGAGATCGTTTTTTGAATGATGATGAATAGCTTTCCATAATTGAATAATCGATAAACGCTCCGGGTGTTTTACCAATGCAGTTTCAAGGATAGTGGGCTCTAACACATCACTCACATTTTCAATTTCTTTTTCAAATGTTTTGGTGTGCTTGGATAAAAATTCTGTACCTCGAACATTTGTTAATTTCCAATGATTGCCTTCCCGAATGGCTTTCTCTGCATAGGTAGCCTTTATTAATTTGCGCTCTCCATCAAACTGATAGCGCGTCACCCCTTGCAGTTCCCCTTCATTCGGAATACTTTGTACATGAATAAATTCTTTGCCTTGACGTACCCATAAACCAAAGGCTGTCTGGATTGTTTGCCCACCGCTTAAAGCCCAAGTGCGTTTATTTTGAGCTAAGCGCTCCGTAATAGGTGCCACTCCTTCTCCAAATATAACCGCGATTATCATTAAAAGAAAAGCACCTTTTAACACAGATCCCGTGATTCTAATCACTGAAATAGCCGCCGTTCGCATCACTACCAATTCACTACGACTCGCAAGCGATCCAAGACTTATCAATGTACCGATTAACGCCGCCCAAGGAAACATCGCATACAAACGTCCTGGAATAATCAGTAAAAGATAAGTTAATGCCACCCATAACGTATACTGCCCTTTTCCGACCACTTTTAATTCATGCACCAAATTAAAAAAGAGATCAAAACCGAGCAAAGCTAAACTCGCTACTAAGATAGTAGAGATGACTTGTGATGCAAGATATCTATCGAGTATTTTCATGTGGTATTTCTTCTTAGCCAACCGTTTTCTTTGGCGATCAATCCTAATCCCACCAATAAGAATAACCCATGGATCCACCATACACCTAGATAATATGGTAAAACGCCTGCAGCCACCCAACGTCTACAGATTGTAAATAAGTTGTAATACAAAATATAAATAATGATGGCAGGTAAAAATTTTGCAAACCTTCCATGTCGGGGTCTTACTCTTGCCAAAGGAACTGCAATTAAAGCTAATATAGGCACGCTAAGCGGAAGAGATAGCCTCCATTGCAATTCAGCTTGATCTTCAAAAGACTCAGAGTTTACCAAAGTGCGAGTCCCTTTTTGTCGCAATACATCACTAGTCGGAGGCTCGCTATTATCGTTAATGGCACGTCCATACTCTTGAAAAGAAACAATGGTATAGTCTGCTTGGCCTGGAAATCCTTGATAACGAATACCGTCGTTAAGAACCAGATAAAAATGATCGGTTTTTTCGTCTCGTTTGATATGAGCGCTTTTTGCTGTTATCAACGTCCAGCCATGATCATCTGTTGCTATTTGGATTGGGCGTTCTGCGATAAAAACGCCTTTTAAAAGATCTGGGTTGGAAGCAATTTCTTCTAAATAAAAAACCAGCTTTCCTTCAGAGAAAGTTTGAAACCTCTGTGGCACTAGGGATTGCATCACTTGTTGAGCTGTACCCTGAGATATTCTCTGCTCCCTAATCTCGGTTACTTTGGGAACTGCCCATAAGGTTAAAAGAGCTGTTAGCAACATAGTGATTAGGGATAGCTTCAGTGTTAGTTGAATTATATTTTTTGAGCTGATCCCACAAGCCGACATCACCGTCATTTCGCTGTCTACGTACAAACGCCCAAACGCAAACAAGATAGCAATAAAAAATCCTAAAGGAATAAGATAGCTTAATAGCTCAGGAATGTATAGTCCAACAATATAAAATACCAAGCGGACAGAAAGCTCTCCTGAGGCGGCTTTGGCTAAATAAAAGGCAAAGCGATTACTAAGGACTATCAACAATAAAATTCCGGTAGTCGCCAAAAAGGAGATCAAAATTTCTTTAGTTATATATCTAGCAACTATACGCATGCTCAAAGTTTCCATAACATGGCAAAGCCATACAAAATTATATCGATTTGAGGTACACTAACAGTTTTTTGGTGCTTAAACCACTCATCCTCGGTGATGGTGAATTTTCTGGAGAGTGCTTATGGAATTTAGCGTTAAAACAGGCCACCCTGAGAAACAACGAACCCATTGTATCATTGTTGGGGTGTTTGAAACTCGACGTTTAAGTGCCGCTGCGGAGCGACTCGATACCACCAGTGAGGGCTATCTTGGAAACATACTTCGAAAAGGAGATTTAGACGGAAAAGTCGGACAGGTTTTATTGCTACATCAAATTCCAAATGTTCAAAGTGATCGAATACTATTGATTGGATGTGGGCAAGAGCGCGAACTCGGCGATAAAGAATTCCGAGATATTGTGCGTAAAGCAGTAACAACGGTTATCCAAACCGGTACTATTGAAGCCGTTTCGTTTTTAGCCGAATTAACTGTTAAAGGTCGAGATCTCCGCTGGAAAGTTCGTATAGCTGTAGAAATCACTCTAGAGCTTCTGTATTCATTCGATGCTTTTAAAAGTAAATCAGAAAAAGAACCTAAAGTTCTGCGAAGAATGGTGTTTAGTGTTCCAACACGTCGCGAATTACAAAATGGTGAACGGGGAATTCTAGAAGGTCAAGCTATTGCTCATGGCGTTACTTTAGCAAAAAACTTAGGCAATCTTCCCCCAAATGTTTGCACCCCTATTTATCTTGCCAAAGAAGCAGAAAAACTAGCTAAAAAATTTCCAAGTATTAGTGTTGCCATTCTCAATGAAAAAGAAATGACTGCTCTAAAAATGGGAGCTTTATTATCAGTTGGAAAAGGCAGTATCAATCCACCTAGGCTTATTACTTTAGAATATCGCGGGCGACAGGATAAACATAAACCTATTGTTTTGGTTGGAAAAGGAATTACCTTTGATACGGGAGGAAACTCCCTTAAACCTCCTTTATCCATGATTGGAATGAAATATGACATGTGTGGTGGGGCTACAGTACTTGCTACCCTCCAAGCTGCAGCAGAATTAGAATTACCCCTCAATATTGTAGGAGTGATTGCCGCTGCCGAAAACATGCCAGGTAATGCGGCCAGTAGGCCCGAAGATATTATCACCAGTATGTCGGGAACCACCATTGAAATCTTAAATACTGATGCAGAAGGCCGATTGGTTTTATGCGATGCTCTAACCTATTGTGAACGATATAACCCGGAAGTTGTCATCGATATTGCAACCTTAACGGGTGCTTGTATTATGGCATTTGGTTCGCATACCAGCGGCCTCATGAGTAACCACCCAGCCTTAGCCAACGATTTGTTTAATGCGGGTACTGATAGTGGAGATCGCTGCTGGCAGTTACCCTTGTGGGATGAATATCAAGATGCCCTTAGCAGCCGTTTTGCAGATGTCGCCAATATTGGAAGTCCTCCCGAAGCTGGGGCCATATTAGCCGGGTGTTTCTTATCCCGTTTTACCAAAAAATATCATTGGGCACATTTAGATGTTGCGGGAACTGCATTTCGTTCCGCCGGTAAAGATCGAGGCGCTACAGGTCGTCCAGTTCCTCTATTGGTTCAATATCTTTTAGATCGTTGTTAGAAATTTTATGGCATTAGAAAAATCATTCGACCCTAGTAAAATGGAAGCTGATTGTTATCAACGCTGGGAAAACAGCGGATGCTTTGCACCAATTGGTACTGGCACTCCGTATTGCATTATGATACCACCGCCCAATGTAACTGGCAGCTTACATATGGGGCATGCTTTTCAACAAACTTTAATGGATATTTTGATCCGCTACCATCGCATGAAGGGACAAAATACGTTGTGGCAAGTAGGTACAGATCACGCTGGCATTGCAACCCAAATGGTAGTGGAACGCAAACTATTAGCAGATGGGATCACACGTCTCGATATTGGACGCGAAGCCTTTGTTCAAAAAATTTGGGAATGGAAAACAGAATCTGGTGGTAACATTACACGGCAATTGCGCAGAATGGGCGCATCAGTGGACTGGGCTACGGAACGATTTACTTTAGATGAAGGTCTTTGCAAAGCGGTAACGACTGTTTTTATGCAACTCCATGAAGAAGGCTTAATTTACCGTAAAAAACGCTTGGTAAATTGGGATCCAGTTTTAAAAACAGCCGTGTCTGATTTGGAAGTAGAATCCGAAGAAGAAACAGGCTCACTTTGGTATATCCGTTATCCCTTAGCAGATCATTCTGGAGAATTAGTTGTTGCCACCACACGCCCTGAAACCATGCTAGGCGATGTTGCCGTGGCGGTAAATCCTGAAGATCCAAGATACATATCCTATATTGGCAAACAAATCCAATTACCCTTAAGCAATCGTCTTATTCCTGTGATTGCAGATGAGAGCGTTGATCCTGCATTTGGGACAGGTTGCGTTAAAATTACCCCTGCCCATGATTTTAATGACTATGCCATGGCGGAACGGCACAACTTGCCCATGATTAATATTTTTACTCTAGAGGCTGCTTTGATTTGTGATGATGTTGTTCCCAAAACCTATCAAAATTTAGACAGATTTGCTGCGCGTAAAAAAATCATTGCAGATCTAACGGCTAATAATCTAATGGTCAAAATAGAACCCCATAAACTTCAAATTCCTAAAGGTGATAGGAGTGGTGCCATATTAGAGCCACTTTTAACGGATCAATGGTATGTTAAAGTTGAATCTCTCGCAAAACCTGCAATTGCAGCGGTTGAACAAGGCAAAATACGCTTTATTCCAGATAATTGGTCTAAAACCTATTTTGAGTGGATGCATAATATCCAAGACTGGTGTATTAGCCGTCAACTTTGGTGGGGGCATCGAATACCCGCTTGGTATGATGATAAGGGTAATGTTTATGTGGCGGAAGATGAAGCTGCCGTTCGTAAAAAACATCAACTTTCAGCCGATCTTCCCCTTAAGCAAGATGAAGATGTATTAGATACTTGGTTTTCTTCTGCACTCTGGCCCTTTTCAACCCTTGGATGGCCGGATCAGACCGAAAGACTAAAAACTTTCTATCCTACTCAATTTTTAATGAAGGGTTTTGATATTATATTTTTCTGTGTAGCTCGAATGATTATGTTTGGGTTAAAGTTTGCCGGTGATATTCCTTTTCAAGAAATCTATATTCATGGTCTCATTCAAGATCAAGACGGCCAAAAAATGTCTAAAACCAAAGGGAATGTGTTAGATCCCATTGATTTAATAGATGGAATTGAGCTAGAAGTTTTAGTTAAAAAGCGCACCTCAGGATTAATGCAGCCCCAATTGGCCACTGAAATTGAAAAGCAAACCCGTAAACAATATCCTAAGGGTATCCCTGCCTTTGGCACCGATGCCTTACGTTTTACTTATGCTTCTCTTGCAACCACTGGACGCCATATTCGCTTTGATTTAGCTCGTATTGAAGGGTATCGGCATTTTTGCAATAAGCTTTGGAATGCTGCGCGCTATGTTCTTATGAATACTGAAGGTAAAATTGAGAATATAAACGCTGAAAAAACATTCACAACTTCAGACCAATGGATTTTATCTCTCTGGCAAAAAACTAAGCAATCCGTTGCAAAACATATTCAAGAATATCGATTTGACCTTGCCTCCCAAGCTTTATATGAATTTACTTGGAATGAATATTGCGATTGGTATTTAGAACTTTCAAAACCTGCTTTAAATGCAGAAAATGCCGATCCTAAAGCACTATTGGGAACACGTTATACCTTAATAACCATTCTTGAGGAATTACTGCGCGCAACTCACCCTTTCATGCCCTATATTACCGAAGTAATTTGGCAACAGGTGAAGTCATTGGCACAAAAAACGGGCGATACTATCATGTTGCAACCCTACCCTGAATATGATGCAACACAAGTTAATACCATTGCTGAACAAGATATTGAATGGATCAGAGCTGTGGTACTTGGCATTCGTAATATCCGCGGAGAGATGAATATCTCCCCTTCAAAGCAATTGGGAGAAGCTTTTTATCTAGATAACGAAAAAGCGGCTTTTATACAAAACGATGAAAAATTTAAAAACCACTTATATTTACTCCAATTCATGACAAAAGTTTCGGATTTTAAAAAACTTAATACAAGTGAGCAACGCCCTGCCGCTGCAACTGCACTTGTTGGAAATTTGGAAATCTTAATCCCGTTAGCAGATCTAATCGATAAAGAAGCTGAAATTGCCAGGCTACAAAAAGAAATTGATAAGGCAACTATAGAACTAGAAAAAGTAAAGGCAAAATTGAGTCAAGAAAGCTTTATTTCTAAAGCACCTGAAAATATTGTAAAACAAGAGAAAGAAAGACTTAATGAACTCAGCTCCTCTATTGATAAGATGAATAAACAACAAATGTCATTCAACCAATTATCTGAGCCAAAAACTTTTAAACATCCATTTGATAAACTGCCAACAACTTTTAAAGTTCCATTAGAAACAGAGTTGAACTCTAAAATTGAAACGAAAAAAGATAGTCAATTAAAAAAATCTGATGATAAACTTACGAAGAAACAGTAAGTTAATATGTTACACCCATAGCAGTTATATCCTTTCAAAATAACGATAAGTTTATTTGTTAACCAAAAATTTAGTTAATGTTGTTACATTCTAACGGCTCTCCACGGATTTTTCGGAGCCTTCTTTATGTGTTACATAATAAAACATACAGGTTCGTCGTTGCGAGCGGAGCGAAGCAATCCAGAAAGTTTTACGAATAAACCTGGATTGCTTCCCGCCACGCTTCGCTCGCGGTCGCAATGACAGTAATTAAACCGGTTTTTTTTAGAATTTTTTCGAATATGCGTTCGGAAATCCGTGGGAAGCCCTCAGCTAGCAATGACGGGATCAAAAGTTTAAGCACAAATATTTTCATACAGATCTAACCACATGGGATTCTGCTCCTCAATTAATGCTAGTTTTTTCTTCCTCGAACCTGCCTTGATTTGCTTTTCACGCATTATGGCAGCTTCCATAGAGTCAACAAGTTCAAAATAGACCAACAATTTGCAATCATACTTTGAAGTGAAACTAGGTATCAGACAATTCTTATGCTCATACCCTCTTCTTATAAGATCTGATGTAACTCCAGTATACAGAGTACCATTTTTCTTGTTTGCCATAATGTATACAGCTGGTTGTTTCATATTGATATTCTTATTGGGTTACTTTCAAATCACTACACTCGGGACTTAATCCTAGAGCTCCGATGGGATTATTATAATAATACCAACAAATTAATTCCCGTCATTCCGAGCGTAGCGACGCAATCCAAAAGGTATTGCGGACAATCCTGGATTGCTTCGCTACGCTCGCAATGACGAACACGAAGAAAAATTTCACTGAATTGGTATTTTATATAAATTCAAACAGAAACGAATCAGACAAATAACGGATATTTAATGTTCTCGGGTTGCAAAGAATGTGATATCCGGCCAACGCTCTATCGTTAGGTTTAAATTCACCATGGTAGGCGCTAAGTAGGTGAGATTATTGCCACCATCTAAAGCAAGGTTGTCCTTGGCTTTTCGCTCAAACTCATCAAGCTTCTTAAGATCATCGCACTTAACCCAACGGGCGGTTGAGACATTAATGCTATCGTAAACACAATCGACGTTATATTCATGTTGTAAGCGATGCGCCACCACATCAAATTGCAATTCTCCGACGGCGCCTAAAATAATCCGATTATCATTAATAGGACGGAAAACTTGAGTAGCACCTTCTTCTGAAAGTTCAATTAAGCCTTTTTGAAGTGCTTTCGCTTTTAAGGGATCTTTTGGCCGGACCGATCTAAACAATTCCGGCGCAAAATAAGGCACACCCACAAATTTTAAGATTTCCCCTTGGGTAAAAGTATCTCCAATTTGGATGGTGCCATGATTATGCAATCCGATAATATCCCCCGCCCAAGCTTCTAATACCCGATCGCGCTCCCCGGCCATAAAGGTAAGTGCGTTTGCGATCTGCACATCTTTTCCCAGTCGCACATGACGGATCTTCATACCCTGTTGATATTTTCCAGAGCAAATTCGCATAAATGCAATTCTATCGCGATGTTGGGGATCCATATTGGCTTGGATTTTAAAGATAAATCC
>JBEICO010000033.1:0-10518 GCA_040383965.1 Francisellaceae bacterium | reverse complement strand
GTGTTGGGATGGGAGGCATTGCTGAAGTCCTCTTGAATTTGGGATATCAAGTGACAGGATCAGATCCTGCCCAAAATGCTATGGTTTTACATCTTAAAACATTAGGGGTTCCGATTGCTTCACAACATTTGGCAGAAAATGTTGTAGAGTGTGATGTGGTAGTGGTATCAAGTGCGGTGGCTCAAGATAATGTTGAATTGGTAAGAGCGAGAGAGCGGCGCATTCCGATTGTGCAACGTGCGATTATGTTGGCAGAACTCATGCGTTTTAAGCAAGGCATTGCTATTGCAGGAACACATGGAAAAACCACCACAACAAGTTTGACGGCAAGTGTGTTTGCAGAAAGTGGCATGGATCCCACCTTTGTTATTGGAGGACGCTTAAACCATCTAGGGACAAATGCCAAGTTAGGAGCAGGAAAATATTTTATTGCAGAAGCCGATGAAAGTGATGGCTCATTTTTGCACCTTATGCCTATGATAGCGGTGGTAACCAATATTGATAAAGATCATTTAGAGGCTTATCAAAATGATTTTTCTCTTTTAAAAGAAGCTTATCTAAAGTTTTTACAGCAACTGCCTTTTTATGGATTGGCGGTTGTGTGTATTGATGATCCGGAAATTAGTTCTTTACTTGCAGATATTGCTAGGCCAATGTTAACTTATGGCTTCTCTGAAGAAGCAGATGTAAGAGCGATTAACTATTCACAAAAAGTAAAACAGACATATTTTGAAGTGTTGCGAAAAGGGTATCCACCTTTAGCAATCAAGTTGAATTTACCCGGTAAGCATAATGCTTTAAATGCGCTGGCGGTTATTGCGCTGGCAACGGAAGCAGGAATCACGGATGAGGTGATTCAACGTGGACTTGCCAATTTTGAGGGTGTTGGGAGACGGTTTCAGTTATTGGGCACTTTAAAACATCAAGAAAAAGAGATCCTCTTAATTGATGATTACGGGCATCATCCACGGGAAGTTCAAGTAGTGGTGGAAGCTATTCGTGCAGGTTGGCCTGATAAACGTTTAGTCATGGTCTATCAACCTCATCGCTATACGCGTACAAAGGCGTTGTTTGAAGATTTTGCAGCCATACTTTCCACGGTGGATGTATTGATTTTATTAGATGTGTATCCAGCAGGAGAACAACCAATCCCAGGCGCAGATGGTAGAACGTTATCCTTTAGCATTCGCAGTCGTGGCCGGATTGATCCCATTTTTGTTGCTGATAAAGCAGACTTGGCTGAAGTGTTAGTCAATGTTTTACAAAGTGATGACATTTTGTTAATGCAAGGGGCAGGCGATATTGGGGCATTAGCCGTGGAATTAGCGGAAAAGGGATTACCGTCAGAGATAAAAAAGATAACGTCAGAATCATCTTTAGAGGAAAACTAGGGTGAAAGGCATTTTAAAATTCAATGAGCCCTTAGCGCCCTATACGTCTTGGCACGTAGGGGGGCTGGCGGAGAAATATTATCGGCCAGCCGATTTAGAAGATTTATCTCAATTTTTAGCATCAAGTCCTGAAGATGAGCCTATTACCTGGCTTGGCTTGGGAAGTAATGTGCTAATTAGTGACGCCGGAATTAAGGGGACAGTGATACATATGTTGGGGGCGGGAGAGGGGATAAAACTAGAAACTCTCCTGCTCTCCGGAGAGGAGAAGAAAATTGTTCGCGTGGAAGCAGGTATAACGTGTGCGAAATTGGCAAAATTTTGTGCGAGAGAAGGGCTGATGGGGGCTGAATTTTTTGCAGGGATCCCAGGAACAGTTGGGGGCGCTTTGGCGATGAATGCTGGGGCTTGGGGGGGCGAGACGTGGCGCCATGTCGTGAAGGTAGAGGTGATCAATAAACAGGGCGAGCGTTACTATAGAGATCCCAACGACTATCGAATTAACTATCGTTCTGTGGTTAGAAATTCCATTGTGGATGGAAATGTTGAAGACGAATGGTTTGTTGCAGGATTTTTTCAATTTGAGCCGGGAGATCCTAACGTTGCTACCTTGCGAATTAAAGCGCTATTGCAGGAAAGAAACCTAAAACAACCCATTGGTGTATTTAGCTGCGGTTCGGTTTTTAAAAATCCAGAGGGAGATCATGCTGGCAGATTAATCGAGGCTTCAAATTTGAAAGGATTTAAAATAGGCGGTGCTGAAGTGTCTTCAAAACATGCCAATTTTATTTTAAATATGGGTAGTGCTTGTGCAGAAGATATTTTTAAATTAATTAAACATCTTCAAAAAACCGTTTGGAAAGATCATCACATCCAGTTAAAAACCGAAGTCCGAGTTTTGGGTCAGTTTGCCGAATTTTAAGAGCAGGTTTGTGGATACTATACTATAGAGCGAGAGAGCGAGGTGTGCATGAGATTCGGAATCGAGTACAATAATCGTTTTGGTCGTGACCTTAAAGTTAGGAAAGGCAAATAACAAATGTTTAATTGGATGCGGATAGTATCCATATTTTTTCCGCTTGGAATAATAGTGGTAGGATTGAGTACCTTTGTGGTATGGTCGCAGCAATCAGAACGTTTTCCTTTGAAAACGATAGAAGTGCGTGCGGAACTTAAGTACGTTAAAGAAGAGGACATCAAGGCTATGGTCTCGCCTTTTCTTTCTAAAGGTTTTTTTTGGTTAAACGTACAAAATGTGCAAGACAGTTTGGGGAATTTGCCTTGGATCCAGTCTGTCGAAGTAAGAAGAGTATGGCCCGATCGTCTTCTAATTATACTTGAAGAGAGGACTGCGCAAGCGACGTGGGGGGAAAATGGGGTGCTAAGTACGGAAGGGGTTATCTTTTATCCAGACGTTTCTAGTATTCCTTCTAAATTACCTCGATTTCAGGGGCCTGATGATCGTGTAAAAGATATTTTACAGCAGTATTTTACGTTACTAGAAGTATTGGGTCCGGTTGGATTAACCATACAGGCTTTGGATATATCCAAAGAGGGATCCTGGAGAATGGTTTTAGATAATGGAATGTCTGTTGTTATTGGCAAGGCAGCATTTAGTGAGCGTATGGCGAGGTTTATCTTGGCTTATCCAGGTAAATTACAAGGTAAAAGCCAGCAAATTGCTTATATTGATCTTAGATATACCAATGGATTTGCTATTGGTTGGAAGGCGGGCGTTCAATGAAACGAGATAAAAATTTAATTGTTGGCCTTGATATTGGCACTTCAAAAGTGGTTGCCATTGTTGGGGATATAAGTTCAGAAGGTAAATTAGATATTATTGGTGTTGGTTCACACTCTTCCCGAGGGATCAAAAAAGGGGTGGTGGTAAACATTGATGCGACTGCAGAGGCAGTGCAACAGGCAGTTGAAGAAGCTGAGTACATGGCGGGATGCCAAATTCATTCTGTCTATACTGGAATATCTGGCAGTCATATCAGAAGTTTTAATTCACACGGCATTGTTGCAATACGAGATCATGAAGTTACGGCATATGATGTTGAGCGGGTGATAGATGCTGCAAAAGCCGTACTTATTCCAGCCGATCAAAAAATTCTACATATATTACCCCAAGAATTTAGAATTGATAATCAAGAAAGTATTCTTGAACCGATTGGCATGTCTGGAGTGCGTTTGGAAGCCAATATTCATATGATCACGGGCTCCATCAGTGCGGCTCAAAATATTATTACGTGCATTAGACGCTGTGGTTTAGAAGTTGAAGATATTGTTCTACAGCAAATTGCTTCCTCGTACGCAGTATTAACAGAAGATGAAAAACAGCTTGGGGTATGTTTGGTAGATATTGGTGGCGGAACCACAGATATCGCTGTCTATGTTGAAGGTGCTATTCAGCATACCGCAGTAATCCCTGTAGCGGGAGATCAAATCACGAATGATATTGCAGTTGCATTAAGAACCCCTACTCAAAGTGCTGAAAATATTAAGATCCATAGTGCACAGGCTTTGGTAAGGTTAGCGGATCCTGAAGAGATGATTGAAATACCCACGGTGGGAGATCGCGCTAATAAAGTTATTTCAAAGGTGTCTTTGGCTGAAGTGATAGAACCCCGATTAGAAGAATTATTTTCTTTGGTGCAATCCGAGTTGCAACAACAAGGACTAGAAGAGTACTTACGTTCTGGAATTGTTATTACAGGAGGAAGTGCTCGTATGGAAGGGCTTCTTGAACTGGCAGAAGAAATATTTCGTATGCCGGTACGATTGGGTGTACCCCGACACATTTCTGGATTGGTTGATATTGTTAATAATCCTGTTTATGCCACAAGTGTTGGGTTATTACAGTATGGGCTTCAGTGTCGGGAACAACGACGCCAAGAGCAGAATATTGGCCAAGGATTCAAGGGCGTGTTTGGCCGGATGAAAAGTTGGTTTCAAGGTAATTTTTAAGTTTTAAGGAGCACCTCACATGTTTCAATTAACAGATAATTTTTCAGAAAATGCGGTCATTAAAGTTATTGGCGTGGGCGGTGGGGGTGGTAATGCCATTAAACACATGCTAACCGCGAATATTAAAGGGGTCGACTTTATTCGAGCCAATACCGATAGGCAAGCCTTGGAAGATGATTTAGCGGGCATTATTTTGCAACTAGGCACTAATATTACAAAAGGTTTAGGCGCAGGTGCTAACCCTGAAATTGGGCGGCAAAGTGCTTTAGAAGATAGGGATCGTATCTATGAAGTTTTAGAAGGAGCAGATTTAGTTTTCATCACCGCAGGAATGGGGGGTGGTACAGGTACAGGCGCTGCGCCCATCGTTGCAGAAGTGGCTAAGGAGCTGGGTGCATTAACGGTTGCCGTTGTTACAAAGCCTTTTCCATTTGAGGGTAAAAAACGCATGGAGCATGCTGAAAGAGGCATTCAAGAATTAAGCAAGGTTGTTGACTCCCTCATTACGATTCCTAATCAAAAATTGTTGAGTGTATTAGGCAAAGGGGTTACGCTACTGGACGCTTTTAAGGCAGCTAACAATGTTTTATTGGGGGCGGTACAGGGCATTTCAGAACTGATTACAAGACCAGGTCTTATAAATGTGGATTTTGCCGATGTACGCACTGTAATGTCTGAAATGGGTGTTGCCATGATGGGAACTGGGGTTGCAACGGGTGAAAACAGAGCACGTTTGGCTGCTGAAGCTGCGATTTCTAGCCCACTTTTAGATGATATAAGTTTGGCAGGAGCTCGAGGAGTTTTAGTGAATATTACGGCTGGGCAGGATATGTCTATTGCCGAGTTTGAAGAAGTTGGGGATGCAATTAAAGGATTTACCTCCGAAGATGCAACCGTTATTGTGGGTACCGTTATTGATCCGTCGATGACCGATGAATTGAGAGTAACTTTAGTGGCGACTGGACTAGGAAAGGGAAATAGCAGCTTAGGAGGCTTAACTGGTACAGCAGGACTTCGAACTGGGTCTTCTGCTTCTCAGTTGGTTTCTCATGAAGCAACTCGCCAAGATCGCCCTGGCTTGTTACGTCGTCCTTCAGGATCTGTTAACAAAAAGACCACTGATCCTGTTGAACCAGGTATGGATTATCCATTTCTAGATATTCCGGCGTTCTTACGTCGACGAGCACCAATTGAGGGAGCCGAGTGTGATTAAGCAGCGAACACTGAAAAACGTTATTAGGGCGATGGGAGTTGGGTTACATACAGGCGAAAAAGTATACTTAACACTGAAACCTGCGCCTATTAATGCAGGAATTGTTTTTAGACGGGTAGATTTAGATCCGGTAGTTGAAATACCTGCAAGAACAGAAAATGTTGGGGATACGACACTCTCGACTACTTTAGTCAAAGACGGTGTTCGTGTTGCTACGGTTGAGCATTTATTATCTGCCATGGCCGGTTTAGGGGTTGATAATGCCATCGTGGATGTTAGTGCATCTGAAGTGCCCATTATGGACGGTAGCTCTGGGCCTTTTGTATTTTTACTGCAATCAGCTGGGATTATGGAGCAAGAGGCTCCTAAGAAATTCTTACGAATCAAGCGTAAAATTGAAGTTTCTGATGGTGATAAGTGGGTGAGCTTAGAGCCATTTGATGGGTTCAAAGTTTCTTTTACTTTAGATTATGATCATCCTGTGCTTAAAAATAGTATTCAAGAAGCGCAATTAGATTTTTCAACCACTTCTTATGTTAAAGAAGTGAGTCGTGCCAGAACATTCGGTTTCTTATCTGAGTATGAGTGGTTAAAAGCCAATAATTTAGCTTTAGGCGGTAGTTTAAATAATGCGATTGTATTGGATGATTACCGTGTAATTAATGAAGATGGATTACGGTATGAAGATGAACTCGTTAAACATAAAATTTTAGATGCCGTTGGGGATCTTTATTTGTTGGGGACGGGTTTAATTGGATCTTTCCGGGGATTTAAATCAGGACATACTTTGAATAATCAATTATTAAAACGATTATTGGCTAAAAAATCGGCCTATGAAATTGTCACGTTCGAAGATGAGGCGATTTCACCGATTACGTATTTATATCCCGCAACGGTCGTATAAAATTCTTTTTTGACCCTCACTCGGCGTTTTGCGTCACCCTAAATTATTAGGGCGGGTGAGGGGGATTGTGACAACCGGTGTAAAGCTTGTTGCAAAGAGGGGTTATCGATAGTTTGGGCGATAGAGGCAACCATCTCTCGATTAGAGCAGGATAGTGTTACGGGCGGATAAGAAGGCTTTGCAGCGGTGTTTGTTCCGGGTTGCAAAGGATGAACTTGGGTTTTGATGGATTTTAAATGGCACCATTCAGGCTCAGCTCTTAGTGCTGTCAGTAGATCTGATATAGCAAAACGTAGGAGATGGCCGGTAGCTGGAGATGAAGTGGTTAGGATTAAAATACCATCTCTAACGTTGGCAACACGACAATATTTAGCCAGATTACAGTCTAACTTTTCATGCACAAGACGATTTAATTTGGATAATTGTTCAACTTTATTTACAATCAAACCTAAGCGCGGTGAGTGTGTGAAGATTTCAACCACAGTGTGTTTAATAGGTTCTTTCATAGGGTAATTTTAAAGTAAATAGGCAACTATAACCATGTTTATCACCAATTTAGTCAAAAAGACCTTCGGCAGCCGGAATGAGCGTTTATTAAAACGACTCAGCAAGGTCGTCACTGAAATTAATGCCATAGAGCCGAAATTGATGGCGTTGTCTGACGAGGCGCTGAAGGCTAAGACAGCTGAATTTAAAGCCAGGCTTCAGTCAGGTGCTACGTTAGAACAAATATTGCCCGAAGCCTTTGCAGTGGTACGGGAAGCCTCAAAACGTACCCTAAAGATGCGACACTTTGATGTGCAGTTATTAGGGGGAATGGTATTGCATCAAGGAAAAATTGCCGAAATGCGTACGGGGGAAGGAAAAACCCTAGTGGCGAGTTTGCCTTTATATTTAAATGCATTATCTGGAAAAGGAACCCATTTAGTTACGGTTAATGATTATCTTGCAAAACGAGATGCCGAGTGGAATAAACCCATTTATGAATTTTTAGGGTTAACCGTAGGTGTAATTGTTCATGGGTTAAACCGAGAAGAAAGACAAGCGGCCTATAATGCCGATATTACCTATGGCACCAACAATGAATTTGGCTTTGATTATTTACGTGACAACATGGTTTTCTCCTCAGAAGAACGAGTGCAACGAGGCTTGAATTATGCTGTTATCGATGAAGTGGATTCTATTTTAATTGATGAAGCACGAACGCCTTTAATTATTTCGGGCGCGGATCAAGATAGCTCAGAGCTTTATATTCACATTAATCGGATTATTCCTTGGCTAAAACGCCAAGAAGGCACAGAAGGACCTGGGGATTATAGTGTTGATGAAAAGAATCGTCAGGCCTTTTTAACAGAAGATGGGCATGTGAAAGTTGAGGAAGTTTTAGTTAGGGAAGGCTTGTTAAAAGCCGGCGAGAGTTTATATGATGCCTCGAATATTGCCTTAATGCATCATTTGTATGCCGGGCTAAAAGCTCATGCGTTGTTTCAAAAGGATGTTGATTATATTGTTAGAGACAACCAAGTCATTATTGTGGATGAGCATACGGGTCGTATTATGCCGGGTAGGAGATGGTCGGAAGGGATCCATCAAGCAGTTGAAGCGAAAGAAAATGTTGCTATTGAAAGTGAGAATCAAACATTAGCCTCTATCACTTTCCAAAATTACTTTAGGTTATACGAAAAATTGGCGGGGATGACAGGTACTGCAGATACTGAAGCCTATGAATTCCAGCAAATATATGGTTTAGAAGTGGTGGTAGTTCCCACCAATCGTCAAATGCAACGAAAAGATTTAGGCGATAAAATTTATTTTACGCAACCTGAAAAATTTGATGCCATCATTGAAGATATTCAGGCTTGTATGGAACGAAAGCAACCCGTTTTAGTTGGAACCATTTCGATTGAAACATCGGAATATTTGTCTGGCTTGTTAAAGAAAAGGGGTATTCCGCATGAAGTGTTGAATGCAAAGCAACATGAACGCGAAGCACAAATTGTGGCAGAGGCAGGTCGCCCAGGTTCAGTGACCATTGCCACCAATATGGCAGGTCGAGGAACAGACATAGTACTGGGTGGAAAATTGGCTTTAGAAGTAACAGATCAAGAAAAAGCAGATTGGCAAGTACGGCATGATGAAGCAATTAAAGCCGGAGGATTACATATTATTGGTACAGAGCGCCATGAATCTAGGCGGATTGATAATCAATTAAGAGGTCGCTCGGCGCGGCAAGGGGATCCAGGTTCTACCCAGTTTTATTTATCCGTTAAAGACAACTTAATGCGTATTTTTATCTCAGATAATATTTCTGGATTACTGCATAAATTAGGATTAAAAGATGGGGAAGTATTAACTCATCCGTGGTTATCACGCGCGGTTGAGAATGCGCAACGTAAAGTGGAAGGACATAATTTTGATATTCGCAAGCAATTATTAGATTTTGATAACGTGGCGAATGATCAGCGTAAAGTAATATATCACCAACGCAATGAATTGTTAGAAGTGGGTGAAATCAAAGAAATTATAGAGAACATTCGCGAAGATGTGGTGGGCGCTGTTGTTTCTGAATGTATTCCAGCCGGTAGTTTTGAAGAGCAATGGGATATTCAGGGACTCGAAAAAACTCTGGAACGCGATTTTGGGTTAAAGTTAGAAATCCATGAATGGTTAGAAAATGAAAAAGATCTTCATGAGGAAAAAATCAAAGAAAGAATTATGGCAGAGTTTTCGAAAACGCATGAAGCTAAAGAAGCTGAAATTGGTGCGGAAGCGATGCGGCATTTAGAGAAAAGTGTGATGTTAAGTGTATTAGACACTTCGTGGCGCGAACATCTTGCTGCCATGGATTATATGCGTCAGAGTATTCACCTTCGAGGGTACGCTCAAAAAGATCCTAAACAAGAGTATAAACGGGAAGCCTTTACGTTGTTCTCGGAAATGTTAGAAGCCATTAAGCATGAAACCGTGAGCATTTTAACTCGGGTACAATTTCGAACGGCCTCTGATGTTGCTGCCATTGATGAGCAGCGAAAAATTCAAGATCAGAACTTACAGTTTACCCATGCGGATGCTCCAGCTGTTACCAGTGCAGCAACTTCTGAAGCAGTGCAACGGGATATCGATCCCAGTGGAGAATTGGAACTAGATGACCATCGAAAAGTAGAACCATATATGCGCCATGATCCCAAAATAGGGCGCAATGATCCCTGTCCTTGTGGTTCTCATAAAAAATATAAACAGTGCCATGGTAAATTGGCTTGATACCCTCAAATCCCCCTCTTTTAAGGGGGACTAGGGGGGATGTTCTTAGGCTGTTGGCAATTCAATGACACAACAACAATTAAAACCTAACAAGACAATGATTCATCATCACGTCGCGGTTGGGATCATCGTTGACAAAACCCAACGCGTTTTAATTTCCAAAAGGCCTGATCATAAATTAAAAGGAGGATTCTGGGAATTTCCGGGTGGAAAAATTGAAATCAATGAATCTCCAGAACAAGGTCTTGCTCGCGAATTACAAGAAGAAGTAGGGATAGAGGTAGTCACTTCTGAACTCCTAATGCAATATCACTATGATTATGAGGATCACAGTGCACAACTTGAAGTCTTTGTAGTATCGGAATTTTCCGGAGTCGCTAAATCTTTAGAAGGCCAAGAAATCCAATGGATAACAAAGGAACAATTTCCAAACTATCGATTCCTCGAGGCGAATGCGAAAATGATCCAATGTTATTTGGATAGTACTAAATAATAAAATTCATTTATTATATTTATCTCGGCCCTTGTCCTCCTTGTTTTTTTCGATAGGCTTATTATTATCCATTATTTTTTGATCTTGTTTGCGGGCTTTTTTTTGATTTTTATCAGCAGACAATGTAAGAAGGTGATCAGATTTTGCGTGTCCTACCGGTGAGAAGGTGTGAAGCTAAAGGTTTAATTTGATAATTTGTCTCTAAGCTGAACTTTAATTTGTAAAGCAAGGAGATAACATGAGTAATGTAGTGCCCATTATTGAAAAACCCACTTTAGATTCAGTT
>JBEICO010000032.1:0-10576 GCA_040383965.1 Francisellaceae bacterium | reverse complement strand
TATCCAAAACCAATTGTAGATTTGTCAATCTCTAGAAATAAAGCGCTTGAAGCCTATAAACAATTATAAATAAAACTCTATTAATTTTCGGGAATGGCTATGTATCAAAGTTTTTATCTAAAGAGCTAATTAATCTTGGTTTTTTTGTTTACTTGGCATTCGAATGAACCCAACAGGGTAATTACCCTAAAAACATAAGCTGATTTTAAAATCAGCTATAAATTGAATGGTCGCCCAATTCGAAGGTTGAAAAATAACTAACAACAAGTTACAATATCGCTTTGCCATTGGAGAGACACCACAATGATCGAGAAAGATAAAGTTTTAGAGTTACACGAAAAGACCTTAAAAATTGCAAAAAGAGCCAACCGAATTGCCGCTATTGCATTGGCTATTTCGATCATAGCCATCATTGTTTTACTTTTTATGCAATGCATTTATATTCTGAACAACAGTAAATTAAAGTTTTTATCCACAAAACTTACCGAACGCAAGCGTGTCCTGCCAGGCGTTTTGGCCAGCACTTACCATCCACAGATTTTAGCCCCTTAGGGTTATGTGGAATACCCTGCCTCCATCATCCAAACTGAGTGATCCTATCCTCGACATCTGAGATGCTTAACAGTATGATATTCAGAGCGAATTGAGCAAAGGGAACAGATCCAGTTTATACTTCGTAAAACCTTGGTATGTTGGCAAAAACAAACCTTCTAGGTGAAAGTTATTCCATTTAGTTAAGTTAATTAGATGCTTGGAGATTTTAGTGATGTTATCGATATCTCGTCAGGAAAGTGCGGTTAAAATTTTTCGAAAAATAACTCCAGCTTCTCTTTCGCTCATTCTGACTTTATGGTCAGGGCTATTCTCTGCAAACACTTTTGCTGAAAATCTGCCCAAAGATGAAAAACTTCCCTTGGTTGAATTACAAAGATTTACCAAAGTTATCGAATACGTTAAAGAATACTACGTAAAACCTGTCAATGATGATGTATTGTTTGAAAATGCCATGCGCGGCATGATGGCAGGCCTCGATCCACATTCTACTTATCTAGATAAAGAGGAATTCGCTGAATTAAAAGAAAGCACTTCTGGTAAATTTGGTGGGCTAGGAGTTGAAGTTCTCCCTGAAGATGGTTTTATTCGAGTTATTAGCCCAATTGATGACACCCCTGCGCAACGCGCCGGAATTCAAGCAGGCGATCTGATTATTAAACTGGATGATACGCCTGTTAAAGGATTAACAGCACGTCAATCCATAGAGTTGATGCGCGGTGAAAAAGGCTCAAAAATTACCTTAACGATCATTCGTCAAGGTGAGGCAAGTCCTTTAAAAATTACAGTCGTGAGAGACACTATTAATGCGCAAAGTGTTCGCAGTAAAAACATCGATGAAGGTATTGCTTATCTTAGAGTATCTCAATTCCAAAGTAACTCGGGTACCGAGTTAACTCGCGCCATCCAGGCCTTTAAAAAAAATAACGGCGGAAAAATAAAAGGCTTAATTTTAGATCTTAGAAACAATCCTGGTGGGGTTTTAGACTCTGCCGTACAAATTGCAGATGCCTTTTTAGATCGCGACAAACTAAAACAATATGATGGAGTGATTGTTTTCACCAAAGGTCGGCTACCCGGATCCCAAATTAAAGAAAAGGCTCATGCTGGAGATCTTACAAATGGTGCCCCTCTCGTTGTTTTAATTAACAGCGGATCTGCATCCGCTTCTGAAATTGTGGCGGGCGCGTTGCAAGATTACAAACGCGCAGTCGTAGTAGGAGGCGACTCTTTTGGTAAAGCATCCGTTCAAACTGTTCTTCCTTTAAAAGATGATCGAGGGCTTAAGTTAACCACTGCTTTATACTACACTCCAGCAGGCCGTTCGATCCAAGCGACCGGTATTAAGCCAGACATTATTATACCAAGCTTAAAAATTCCAAAACCAGATGTAAAGGAAGATCCAAACGTTTTAATGATACGCGAACAGGACTTAAAAGGGCACTTAGAAGATGAAAACGAGAAAAAGAATGCACCTCGCAATAAGGATGCTAAAAGTAAAACCGTGGATAAAACATCGGAAGGATCGAGTGCTCCTATTGACCTCCCTAATTTAATGTACAACGATTATCAACTGTATGAAGCGCTGAATATCCTAAGGGGATTAGCATTGACCAGCAATAACAGTGGAAAAAATTAAGGCTTCAGGGCCGGCACTTAAAACCGGCCCCTACAATAACAATCTGAATAAAATTATTTTAATTAAGCGACGTCTTCTTGCAGAATGATTTTTAATTTTTCAATGGCATTTTTTTCAAGCTGACGGATCCGCTCTTTAGACACTTGATGAATTTCTGCTAACTCTTCTAAAGTTGCTTTATTTTCCGTTAACCAACGCTTTGCTAAAATATCTTGGCTTCTGGCATCTAGCCTTTGAAAACCAGCTCTAAACCGTGCTTCCGTGCTTAAATTCCAGTTTTCATTTTCTAACTGTATTTCAGGATCAGAATTAGGATCTTCTAAATACTCGGCTGGCACTAAAGCATGGCTATCATTTTGAGCTTCAGCGACAGGTAAATCAAATTGAACATCTCGCGCATTTAAGCGCTGTTCCATTCGCCTTACCTCGATTGCAGAAACGCCTAAATCATTGGCAATGGTTTCGACTTCTTCATGAGTGCTCCAACCTAAGCGCCTTTTGGCAGATCGCAAATTAAAAAATAATTTACGCTGTGCCTTGGTGGTGGCTACTTTTACAATACGCCAGTTGCGTAATACATATTCATGAATTTCGGCTTTGATCCAATGCACGGCAAAGGACACCAAACGTACACCTATGGTTGGGTTAAAACTTTTCACCGCTTTCATTAAGCCCACGGTTCCTTCTTGGATTAAATCCGCTAAAGGCAAACCATAACCCAAATAGCCTTTAGAAACTTTAACCACATATCGCAAATGGGATAAAACCAGCTTTTGGGCGGCCGCCAAATCTCCTTGCTCTCTAAATTTGGTCGCCAAACTAATTTCTTCTTCAGGCGTTAACAAGGGAATTTCATTTACCCGCAGCAGATAGGCATCCAGGCTATTAACCGGAAGCTGCGGCATGGTCTGTAACACCTTGGTTATTTCTGTCATATCTCTTTTAAATATATCTAATTTATTAAGAGTTTTCTCTATATAAGTAGCATTTTAACACCAGAAATTTTGCTAGCCAAGCCCCACTACCGCCCTTATACTCCTTTGCCCCAAGTGAAACAGAAAAGAATACTGTTTTTTTAGTCAGATTATTTAGAAATTATTTTTTGTGGCATAATAACAAGTATGTCTCAACCTCATTTCCCAGAAACTCGATTACGCCGCTTGCGAACAGATGATTTCTCTCGCCGGTTAGTGCGCGAAACAAATCTATCCGTAGATGATTTGATTTACCCTATTTTTATTCAAGAAGGTCAAGGACATCGAGAATCTATCCCTTCGATGCCAGGCATCGATAGACTTACCATTGATTTATTATTAGAAGAAGCGTCATTACTAGTTGATCTTGGCATTCCAGCTATTGCTTTATTCCCTGCTATTAGCGCAGATAAAAAATCAGCCGATGCCAAAGAAGCATATAACCCAGAAGGGTTAATCCAACGTGCGATTCGTGCCGTAAAAGAAAATTTCAAAGACTTAGGAGTTATTGCTGACGCTGCATTAGATCCATTTACATTAGATGGCCATGATGGTGTTACCGATAAACAAGGAAATGTTCTTAATGATGAAACAAACGAAATTTTAGTTAAACAAGCCCTATCCTGCGCTGCTGCTGGTGTTGATATTATTGCGCCATCGGATATGATGGACGGTCGTATTCTTTCGATACGTCAGGCCCTAGAAAGCTCAAAATACTTTAATACTAAAATCCTCGCGTACTCTGCCAAATACGCGTCAAAATATTACGGGCCCTTTAGAGAAGCAGTAAAATCGGCAGGTAATTTACGCAAAAAAGGCAAAGAAGGCTATCAAATGGATCCGGCTAATGGCGATGAAGCCTTAAGAGAAGTTGCGCTGGATATTCAAGAAGGCGCAGATATGGTGATGATAAAACCTGGGATGCCCTATCTAGACATTGTGCGTCGCGTTAAAGACACTTTTAAAATGCCAACTTTTGTGTATCAAGTGAGTGGTGAATACGCCATGCATATAGCAGCCATTCAAAATGGCTGGTTGCCTGAACGTGAAACCGTTCTAGAATCTTTAATTTGTATAAAGCGTGCAGGTGCAGAGGGATCCTAACGTATTTTGCAAAACAAGCTGCCACTTGGATGAAATCTGGTTTACAATAGAATGAAATTAGGAGAATATTTTTAAATCATGAGTACTTTATTAGCAGCCGTAACAGACAACTCATTCGAACAGGATGTCTTACAATCCCAAATTCCAGTTCTGGTCGATTATTGGGCAGAATGGTGCGGTCCCTGTCGCATGATTACTCCAATCCTAGAAGAAATTGCCCCGGATTATGCAGATAAACTTAAATTTTTAAAACTCAATGTCGATGAAAATAATGCAACCGCGGTTAAATATGGGATCAGAGGCATCCCTACTCTTATGTTATTCAAAGGCGGCAAAGTTCTGGCAACCAAAATTGGAAATTTAACAAAATCGCAACTATCTGCATTTTTAGACAGCCATTTATGATAGATTTAACTTCCTTGAAAAATAAATAAGATGGACTGTTCAATTTCTAAAATCAATGCTAGACTACAATCGTTAAAGAACAAAGACGCTTCAACCACGGTTACAAATGGATTAAGCGTACATCCAATCCCTTCAACACAACCTTAAAGAAACCAATCTTGTTATGAACTTAACTGAACTGAAACAAAAATCTCCAACCGCATTAATGGAAATTGCTCAAACTTTTGGCATAGACGACGTCGCTCGTGCCAGAAAGGGAGAGGTTATCTTCGCTATTCTTAAGGCGCATGCTAAGCGCGGTGAAGATATTTATGGAAATGGCGTACTGGAAATCCTCCAAGATGGATTTGGATTTCTACGCTCTGCGGACAGCTCTTATTTGGCGGGTCCAGATGATATTTATGTATCCCCCAGTCAAATAAAAAGATTTAGCTTAAGAACCGGCGATGAGATCCACGGCAAAATCCGACCACCTAAAGATGGGGAACGATATTTTGCACTGCTTAAAGTCGATGAAATCAATTTTGAACCCCCTGAAGTTACTCGAAATAAAATAGCCTTTGAAAATCTTACCCCTTTACATGCCAATAAACGCCTAGGCATGGAAGTAGGTAATGGGAGTACCGAAGATATTACCAGCCGAGTGATTGATTTAATCTCTCCGATCGGGAAAGGACAACGTGGTTTAATTGTGTCGCCCCCCAAAGCGGGTAAGACCGTTATGCTGCAGAATATTGCACATTCAATTGCGATTAATTATCCTGAGTGTCATTTGATTGTGTTGTTGATTGATGAACGGCCTGAAGAAGTGACGGAAATGTCACGATCTGTTCGCGGTGAAGTGATTGCCAGTACCTTTGACGAACCCGCAAACCGCCATGTCCAAGTGGCAGAAATGGTGATTGAACGAGCAAAACGGTTGGCTGAACATAAACGAGATGTCATCATTCTTTTGGATTCTATTACTCGATTAGCGCGCGCCTACAATACCGTAATCCCTCCTTCTGGTAAGGTGTTAACCGGTGGTGTGGATGCCAATGCTTTACATAGACCAAAACGATTCTTTGGTGCGGCTCGCAATATTGAAGAAGGCGGAAGCTTAACGATTATTGCCACAGCACTTATAGATACCGGATCCAAAATGGATGAAGTTATCTATGAAGAATTTAAGAGCACTGGGAACATGGAACTGCATTTGGATCGCCGTATTGCAGAGAAACGAGTATACCCTGCTATTAATATTGCACGTTCTGGAACCCGCAGAGAAGAATTACTTGCTAAACCTGAAGATCTTCAAAAAATGTGGATTTTACGTAAACTGCTCCATCCTATGGATGATTTGGCTGCCATGGAATTTTTATTGGAACGCTTACGTGAAACCAAAACCAATGAGATCTTTTTTGACTCCATGAAGCGTGCTGCGCAATAAGTCCTCTCGAGGATAAACGTGTCCAAAGAAACCACTGATTTTGGGTATTGTGAGATCCCGACAGATCAAAAAACCAAACGGGTTACTTCCGTTTTCAGATCTGTTGCCCCTAAATACGACCTCATGAACGATCTCATGTCTTTCGGACTCCATCGGTTCTGGAAGCGTGTTGCCATTGCACGTTGTCATATTCGCCCTAACGATTACGTCTTAGACTTAGCAGGAGGTACTGGGGATCTTAGCCTCCAAGCCGCCTCAAAATTGGGCAAAGAAGGCAAAATTGTTTTAGCGGATATTAATGAGGCAATGCTCGCAAAAGGTCGTGAAAAATTACTTGATCAAGGAATTGTAAAACCCCTCTCTTTAATACAAGTGAATGCAGAAGAGCTGCCTTTTATGGATCACTCTTTTGACCGGATCTTGATGGCTTTTGGGCTTAGAAATGTCACTTATAAAGAGAAAGCCTTATGCGAAATGCTGCGAATTCTAAAACCGGGTGGTAGAATGGTTATTTTAGAATTTTCTAATGTCTCCCATAAACCCTTAAAAGCACTATATGATGCTTATTCTTTCTCTATTCTTCCGAGACTCGGAAAGTGGATCTCTGGTGACTCTGACAGTTATCGTTACCTTGCAGAATCTATACGCAAACACCCCAATCAAGAAACTTTAAAATCTATGATTGAACACGCTGGATTTTCTCGAGCAGAATATCAAAATCTGAATTCTGGTATTGTGGCTCTTCACATTGGGTATAAATTCTAACCCCTATGAAAATAGCAAACTTGATTAATCAAACACTGCGGGCAGATCCTAATGCATCAGCTTATATGGCAGAACTCTCTCATCAAACCATAGAAGTTCATATCACTACCCTTAAAAAAAATTTTTATTTTGGTTTTAAAAACTCGGAAATTCAATTATATAAAACGCCAACAGAAAATACCAATGCTACTATTAAAGGTCCGCTAACCGCTTTCTTAAAGTTGGCCTTAACAAAAGATCCTCATGCGGCAGCTCGCTTAGGGCTAACCCTTGCAGGAGATCCCAATACCCTACAAACCCTACAGCAATTTTTTTCTTCTTTAGATATTGATTGGGAAGAACTGCTCTCACACTGGACGGGAGATATTGTTGCCCATAAAATATCTAGCTTTTCGAGGATTGCCCAAAAAAAACAAAAATCTTTTTTAAAAAGTAGTTCGCAAATGGTTTCAGAGTATTTACAAGAAGAATCTGGCATTTTACCTACGCACCCTGAGGTAACCTGTTTTTTCAATGAAGTAGATGAGTTGCGCGCAGCGACAGATCGTTTGGAAGCTAGGATGAGTCGTTTAGAGGAAATACTTTAAATGCGCTTGATAAAAGATTTATACAGATTGCTGCAAATTTTTAGCATAATGTTTAAATATGGCGTATTGAATCAAAAACCAAGGGGAATACGCCTAAGAAAAGCCTTAGAAGATCTGGGACCCATTTATATTAAATTTGGCCAAGTATTATCAACACGGTTTGATATTCTACCTGAAGATATTGCGCTAGAGTTGGTTAAACTTCAAGATCAAGTCCCACCTTTTTCCGGTAAAATAGCAAAAAATATGATTGAGAAAGCATTTAAGCTTCCCATCCATGAGATTTTTAAAAGTTTTGACATAACGCCGTTAGCCTCAGCTTCTGTCGCACAAGTTCATGCTGCGGTTTTGGAAGACAAAATGGAAGTCATTGTTAAAATTTTACGGCCTGGTATACATAAACTCATTAACCGCGATATAAGACTTCTTAAAACTGTAAGCTTTTTAGTAACCCAATTTTGGGCAGAATCAAAAAACTTTAAACCTTTAGAAATAGTAGCCGAGTTTGAAAAAGTTCTTTCTCATGAACTAGATTTAATTCGGGAAGCGGCTAATGCCTCTCAATTAAGACGCAACTTTAGCGACTCGACGCTATTGTATGTACCAAAAATCTATTGGCCCCTTACAAAACATAATATTTTAGTAATGGAACAAGTGTTTGGGATCCCCATCTCAAACATCACAGAATTAAAAAAACAAAACTTTAATCTAAAGCAGCTGGCAAAAAATCTTATAGAGGCCTTCTTGACACAAGCCTTTAGAGATTGTTTTTTTCATGCCGATATGCACCCTGGCAATATTTTGGTCTCTGATAAAGATCTCCAAAATCCTATGCTGCTTGCCGTTGATTTTGGAATTATGGGGGTATTGAGTAAACAAGATCAACGCTACCTAGTCGAAAACCTCCTGGCTTTTATGAATCGGGATTATCGCAGAGTGGCAGAGCTGCATGCGGAATCCGAATGGATCCCAAAAACCACCCGAATTGATGAATTTGAAGCGGCCATTCGGGCGGTGAGCGAGCCTATTTTAGAACGATCCTTAAAAGACATCTCCTTTGGGGAACTGCTCTTTAAATTATTTCAACTGGCATCTCAATATCATATTAACATTCAACCACAATTGATATTGCTCCAAAAAACCTTAGTGAATATTGAAGGTTTAAGCAGGCAATTAGATCCTGATATGGACTTGTTCACCACAGCAAAACCTTTCTTGGAAGATTGGATCGAGGATCAAGTAGGGATCCCCTCTCTTATCCGTAGAATAAAAGCCTATAGTCCCTATTGGATAGAGAAACTTCCAGAGCTTCCCAATTTGTTGTATGCCGCCTTAAATACTTTAACAACAAACCACAATAACGCTAACCTAAACCCATTACAGCCCATAATGACAAATCCACAGCAGAATGATCAACTTTCTGCAAAAGACATTTGCATTGGAGTGCTGTTAGGGATTAGTCTTAGCTTAGCAGGGCTTATCGTATGGGGATATTTTTGATGACTGACTGCATTTTTTGTAAAATAATTCAAAAAAAAATACCAACGGATTTAATCTATGAGGACGACACTATCGTCGCTTTTAAAGATATTCGACCTAAAGCCAAGATCCATTTGCTGGTTGTAGCCAAAAATCATATTCAGAGTTTAGCGCATGCTTCCGAAGCTGAAAGTGCTTTACTTTCACATATGCTACTCATATTACCAACCTTAGCAAAAGAAAATGGATTGACCTCAGGATTTCGCACTATTATTAACACGGGTTCTGGCGGCGGCCAAGAAATTGATCATATCCACTTCCATTTGCTGGGAGGCGGATCATTGCCAACAATGTAGGGATTTAAAAAAGGAGAGCATTATGGGTGTAGGCGGTATTAGTTTTGGGTCTTTATTATTAATTTTCTTAATCGTATTAGTGTTATTTGGCACCAAAAAGCTGCGAGATATTGGGGAAGATCTGGGACACGCGTTGCGTAGTTTTAGAAAGGGATTAAACGGACCAGACGACACCGAAAAGAAATTGCCATGAATTTTTGGGAGTTGCTGGTTATCTTGCTTGTCGCGTTAGTGGTAATTAAACCTGAACGATTACCTGAGATCGCTTATCAGGTTGGGCGTTTAATTGCGCGTATTCGGGGCTGGTATGCGCTTATCTTAGGAAAATATCATCAATTACTATAGCCCTGCAGAAAACTCTTTTACTTTCCGGAGCTAACTCGCTGCGCTCAAATAGGGCTCCCTTATCAAAAGAATTTTCTGGAGGGCTAAGATATGAATAACGCTATTCCTTATTTAATTGAATTAAGAACGCGAGTGATCCAAAGCGGGATTTTGCTATTGATCCTCTTCTCCGGATTATTTTATATTGACGAAAAGCTCTACACCTGGATAGCAAAACCATTACTCACAGAATTACCCATTGGCAGCACTTTGATCGCTACCACAGTAACAGCTCCCTTCACAGTTCCCATGAAATTAGCGTTGATTATGGCGTTTTTCTTAGCGGTTCCCTATATTCTCTATCAAATATGGTCTTTTATTGCACCCGGATTATACAAAACAGAAAAACAAACTGCCTTGCCGTTTTTGTTAACCAGCACCGTACTATTTTATGGGGGTGTTGCTTTTGCGTATTATGTGATTTGCCCAATGGCGCTTGGATTCTTTGCTAAGTGTGCGCCGAGAGGGGTAACGGTGATGACAGATATCGAAGCATATCTAAACTTTGTATTAACTCTACTACTCTCCGGCGGCATTGCATTCCAAGTGCCTATTATTACGTTTGCACTTATAAAATCTGGCATAACAACGATTCAACAATTAGAACACTTAAGGCCTTATATTATTGTATTGGCTTTTATTGTAGGGATGTTGTTAACCCCTCCTGATGTGGTATCGCAAATTCTTTTGGCACTCCCCATGTGGGGGCTTTTTGAAGCGGGTTTGTTACTTGCCAAATATTTGAACCCTCACCCCAACCCCTGAGGGATCGACGGATAAATATTAAGGGGTGTTGAAAAAAATATAATATAAATTAATAGGCTACAAGATCTATTAAATAAAGAGGTGCACGTTTAAAATTCCAATTTTTCCAGCAAGAAAAGAAGGGACAAACATGCACC
>JBEICO010000031.1:0-10789 GCA_040383965.1 Francisellaceae bacterium | reverse complement strand
TTTAATTTCTTATTATACTGGTTCTGCCTCTAATTGAACTCGATTTTGTTCTTTTACAGTTTGTTTTTTTGGTTGGATGCTATCGGTTCCCATTAGGTAAAGATATTGTTTGATTAAATCTTCAGGCTTTGTGAGTTCTTTACTATTTTCTCCAGGATAGGCGCTTTGTCTTAGCTTTGTATGTACTTTATGGGGATTAATGCTGTTTACTCTAATATTTGTATTGGCTTCTAATTCTTCTGCTAAAGTTTGCATTAATCCTTGTATGCCAAATTTACTAACACCATAGGCACCCCAATAGGCTTTGCCTTCTATGCCTTCATCAGCGGTTGTAAAAATAATGGAAGCATCTTTGGAACGTTTTAAAAGTGGTATCGTTGCTTGCGTTAGCATAAAAGCGCTGGTCAAATTCACTTGTAAGACCTGTAGCCATTGTTCAATGGGATAGTGTTCAATAGGCGTTAATGTTCCTAACATAGCAGCGTTATGGAGTAGTCCATCTAGTCTTCCGAAATGGGTATCAACATTCTCCATCAAATCTTGATAATCTTTAGGAGTTGCCGTAGCCAGATTCAGAGGATATATAGCGGGAGTAGGTAATCCTTCTTTTTCAATTTCATCGTACAAAATTTCAAGTTTATCAACTGATCTTGCCAATAATATAACCGTAGCACCATGACTGGCATAGGCTTTTGCGACAGCTCTGCCAATGCCTCTGGATGCTCCAGTAACGAGGATAACTCGGTCATAAAGCAAATCAGGTTTAGGGGTATAATTGTCGAACATGGAAGCATTATACCATGAATTAAATTTCTCTTTCCCACTGTAAGGGTATTTCCCTCTCCCGTTTACGGGAGAGGGTGCCCGAAGGGTGGGTGAGGGCTCTAATTTGTTGGTTTCCTTAATTTATTGCTGCGGCTTACAATCATACATTAAGGCTGCTAGAATTAAGCTAACCCAGAAATATAAAGGTGCACGTGTGATTCAAATTTTGCGAGGTTGGTTTAATCGATATTTTTCAGATCCTGAAGCAGTTCTGTTGTTTTTCTTATTGGTATTTGGGTTTGGATTAGTCATGTGGATGGGCGGGATCTTAGCCCCCGTATTGGCCAGTATCGTGATTGCTTATATTTTAGAATGGGTAGTTTCTCATTTACAACATATTAAAATGCCTAGGCTCCCCGCTGTATTAATCGTTTTCTTAGGGTTTATTGGATTCTTGTTAATGGCTATTTTGGTTTTGTTTCCGATCCTTTGGAAACAGATCATTAGTCTTTTTGATGATTTACCTTCCATGTTGCTTCGAGGGCAAGAATTGTTGGTTGAATTAACCAAAAAATTTCCAGAGTTTTTTTCTCAAGAACAAATTAATACGGTTACAGGCGAATTGTTAACAGAAGCTCGTAACTCGGCCAAAGTAGTGTTATCCATTTCTTGGTCCTCTATTATCAGTTTATTCACAGGAATTGTTTATTTAGTATTAGTGCCGTTGTTGGTGTTTTTTATTCTTAAAGACAGAGAGATGTTGCTCTGTTGGGGCGTAAGGTTTCTTCCAGATAAACGTGGTGTTTTACGGCAAGTTTCTTCTGAAGTTAATATTCAGATAGGTAATTATATTCGGGGAAAGGTCGTAGAAATTTTAATTGTGTCTGTTGCCACGTATTTGGTGTTTTGGTTTTTTGAATTGCAATATGCTATTTTGTTAGCTGTTTTGGTAGGTATTTCCACCTTGATCCCTTATGTTGGGGGAATTGTGATCACGATCCCAGTAATATTGGTTGCTTATTTCCAATGGGGATGGGGACATCAATTCGGGTATTGCATGGTTGCTTATACGGTGGTACAGGGACTGGATGCCAATATTTTAGTACCTTTATTGTTTTCCGAAGCCGTTAATTTACACCCTATCGCCATCATTGTAGCCATTTTATTTTTTGGTGGAATTTGGGGTTTCTGGGGTGTTTTCTTTGCGATTCCACTCGCCACTCTTGTCAAAGCGGTTATGAACGCTTGGCCCAAAACAAACCATAAATCTTCTGCTAAATTGAGTGCATGAGCATATAAAACTATATATTTATATAGTTAAAAAACGTTAAAAATGTCTAAAAATGCAAGAAACTTGCTATTTTAGGAAGTTTCTTGCAAAAAATGATAAAAATTGTTAGTATTAAGATATTATGTTAGCTACTACAGAAAATCTCTTGGAAAAAGGCTTTGCAGATCACGTTATCAAAGACTGGAATTTAACGACGGTTTTTGGGGGTACTGATGCGAGAAGGTATGCCTTAATGAATAAAGCGCTAGAGAAAGGGGAAGTGATTCGATTATGTAGAGGCAAGTATATTTTAAGCCCTAAATATCGTTCACATAATATTAGTAAATTTTTTGTTGCCAGCCAAATGGTTCCTAATGGGTACATTTCGGCAGAATCTGCTTTATCTTTTCATGGTTGGATCCCCGAAAGAGTTAATGTAGTTGTTAGTGTTATCTCAAAAGGGCGCACCCGGAGTTTTGATACCGTTTTTGGTCATTTTGAATATATTAAAATTTGTGTGAAAGAATATGAATTTTTAAGTGGTGTTGTGCGTAAAGAAGTGGAAGGAAAGCCGTTTTTGATTGCGACACCACTAAGAGCATTAGCAGATTATGTATATATTAAAAAACTCAAATGGACAGGACTTGATTTTTTATTAGAAGGAATGCGGATCGAAATGGAAGAGCTAAACTTATTGACATCAAAAGATTTTGAAGAGCTTGCTCATGTTTATACCTCTAAGAGTGTATTATCATTCTTAAAACAGCTTAAAAAAACATTGGAGAAATAATGGCCGCTATTATTGAAGAGAGGTTGCAACAATACTCGCCTAAAACCTCTGAAGAAGAAGGGGATGCTTTAAAAGAAATTCTACAAGAAATCGTTCTTTGCGGTTTATCGGAAGCAGGTTTTTTTAAAGATGCAATATTCCATGGCGGGACATCTCTTCGTGTTTTTCATCGTTTGGGGCGATTTTCTGAAGACTTGGACTTTCTGTTGAAGGAAAAGGATCTAGATTTTAAATGGCAACCGTATATTGAAGCGGTTGAAGATGTCTGTAGACAATATAGTATTGTGCCAGAGGTGGTTGATAAAAGTAAGGTAGATAATGTTGTCAAAAAAATGATATTGAAAGACAGCTCAATTGTTAAATTTTTGAATCTATCATTTCGTCGTCCTTTAGAGCAAAAGTTGACAGTAAAGTTAGAAATTGATACCAACCCTCCAGCTGGATCTGGTTTAGAAATAAAGTTTTTGGATTTTCCGATAGCCTCTGAAGTGCTGGTTCAAGATCTTCCCAGCAACTTTGCAGGTAAGAGTCACGCATTGCTTTGCAGAAAATATATTAAAGGGCGAGATTGGTATGATTTTCTTTGGTATGTCTCTAAAGAGGTACCCTTAAATTTTAGATTCTTATCAAGTGCTATCTATCAACAAGGCCCGTGGGCAGGGAAACAGATCGAGGTTACGCCCCACTGGTATTTAGCAAAACTTGAAGAAAAAATCCATACCATTGATTGGCAGCAGGCAGCGAATGACGTTTCGCGATTTTTAAATGCGCAAGATAGAAAATCTCTAAAAGTATGGGGAATTCCTTTTTTTCAAGATAGGATAGAGAAGCTTAAACGTAATTGGGGTTCATTTCATTAAATTTTAAGTTTCAATCTGCTGTTACAACTGATTGAAGTGGCACTTGTTTTTCGGCTCTTTTTAATAAAAGCACTAAGGGAAACATTAAGACAAAACTTAAGGTCATGGCAATATACACATCCACGATTGCGATCATTTGGGCTTGAACTGCAATTTCATGCGCAAAAAGGAGTGCAGCTTCGGGATCGGTTGGCTGAACGTGCAGGGGATTTAGGTAGGTATAAACGGCAGTGCGGAAGGGTTGGATAAATCCTCCTAGATGTTGCCACGCGGCTTGAGTATGGCGCGTTAAAATTGTCGCTACCGCAGAAATTCCAATAGAGAATCCAAAGGTTCGCATCAAGCTAAATAATCCTGCGCCTTCTGCAATTAAGCGGGGTGGCAAAGTAGAAAGCGCAATGGTTGATAATGGGATCATGACAAAACCTATTCCAAAACCTTGAATAATGCTAGGGCCTATAACCCACCCGGGACTAATATTTAAGTTATATTGGGTGCAGATGAAGCAGGCGATTAAATTGAGAGCAAGGCCAACAGAGATAAATAGCTGTGGAGATATTTTTTTTCCAAATTTTCCGACTAAAATCATCGCAAACATACTGGCAATGCCTCGCGGTGCCATCACTAATCCGGTGGTAAAAGTTGGGTAATCAAAAAGGTTCTGTAGCATTAGGGCTTGGAGCACCATAGAACCAAATAATCCCATACCCATGGCCATCATAATGAGACAAGCGGCCACAAAATTACGATCTTCAAAGAGGTTTGTTTCAAAAATAGGTTTTACACTTTTGCGGAATATACTTAAAAGGAGATACCCTAAGAAACTGATAGCAGCCAAAAGACTAAAAAATTGAATTTGGGTTGATTCAAACCAATCTTTTTGATTACCGCGATCTAGCACATATTGAGTGGTGCCAATGGCCATTGCGATGCAGCTTAAGCTTATCCACTCCAATTTTCTTTCTTTTAGAGAAGTATCCGGTACCACTTTCCATGCAAGTAGTAAGGACAGAATGCCTACGGGAACATTGATATAAAAAGTCCAACGCCAATTTAAAGTATCTGTTAAATATCCTCCCAAAGTGGGGCCTAAAATGGGGCCAACCATGATCCCAATTCCCCAAATAGCCATGGCTTTACCACGCTCTTCAGGGGGGTAAGTATCCATTAGAATTGCTTGAGATAAAGGTACTAAGGCTGCACCAAAGATGCCTTGCAGTAATCGAAAAATAACCATTAAATTTAAATCAAAAGCGGCGCCACATAAAGCAGATGAAATTGTAAAACCCAGGATGCTGATAAAAAGATATTTTTTTCTACCTAACCTGTCTGAAAAAAAACCAGTTAGTGGCATAAAGATGGCAGAAGCCACAAGGTAAGACGTTAAAACCCAACTAATTTGATCGGGCGTTGCGGCGAAAGTCCCTTGCATATCTGGTAGAGCAACATTCACAATCGTGGTATCTAGTACTTGCATAACAGTAGCTGCCATTACAGCAACCGTGATTAGGAAACGCTGCTTGGGATCCTGAATAACACTCATGGTTTTTGATAAGCGTTCTTTTGGGTAAAGATCGTAACGGTTGCGGTTGCACCTACTTTTAAAGGATATTTTGGATCGGGATTTTCGATAATAACTTTAACAGGGATCCGTTGTGTTACTTTTACCCAATTACCGGTAGCATTTTGAGGAGGTAATAATGAGAAAGCTGCGCCACTGCTACCACTAATGCTTTCCACAAACCCCTGAAAAGGGTGATCAGGATACATATCAACCACAATTTCTGCGGCTTGGTTTGCGCGGATCCGGGTTAATTCAGTTTCTTTGAAATTGGCGTCCACCCAATATTCTTGATCGCTAATTAACACAAATAAAGGCATTTGAGCAGAAACATTGGCACCTGGTCGTAAACTTAAATTATTGATCCGGCCACTGGTAGGTGCTTTTACATGGGTATACTCCAAGTTTAGTTTTGCGATATCCAACTTTGCATCTGCTAATTGTAAATTGGCAATAGCAACGTCAAGATTGGTTATAGCATTGTCTTTTTCTTCAGGAGGTAAGTATTTTTGATCAACTAATTTTTTAATACGTTCCAAATTAATTTCTGCATTTTTTAATTGAGCTTCTCTTTGTGAAATTTCTGCACTGGCTTCTTCTATCGCAGCGATATAAAGTTTTGGATCGATGTTAAAGAGTAAATCATTTTTTTTAACCGTTTGGTTATTTTTGATAGCAAGGTTTTGCACAGGGCCACTCACTTGAGCGGCAATTGGAATAGCATTCGCGTTAACGTAAGCATTCTCGGTGCTAGGATGGCTTTCTAAGTATTGCCACCAGGCATAAAGACCACTTAAGCAGAGTATCGTTGCAAGCGTTATTAGGATTGATCGACGTGAGCCCAAATAATTTTTAAGTAGTTCAGACATAATATTCTCTTTTTAGGGATTGAGTGAATAAATTCCAGTAATATTCTTAGTATATACAGTATTTTAAATAGAATTGACAGTGGGAAATTATCTCAATTTTCGGAGGACTCTATGGTAAAATGGTCAATCAGTTGGGTGTCATAATTTTGAAATAAGGGGGATTAAGGATCTAATCATGGCAGGACATAGTAAGTGGGCAAACATTAAATTTAGAAAAATGGGACAAGATGCGAGAAAGGGCAAATTATTCACCAAATATATTCGAGAAATTACAGTGTCTGCTAGACAAGGTGGGAGTGATCCGCAAACAAATCCACGGTTAAGGACGGCAATTGATAAAGCACTGACAGCCAATATGACCCGAGACACCATCGATAGAGCCGTTAAACGGGGTATAGGGGGAGAAGAGGGGCAGCAGTTAGAAGAAGTTCGCTATGAGGGGTATGGGCCTGGTGGTGTAGCAATGATGATTGATTGTATGACCAATAATCGCAAGCGTACGGTATCTGATGTGCGGCATTTATTAACAAAGTATGGTGGAAACTTAGGCACAGATGGCTCAGTTGCCTATCTTTTCAGTGAAAAGGGGCAAATTATTTTTTCACCTGGGACATCAGAAGACTTAGTGATGGAAGTGGGATTGGACGTGGGTGCAGAAGATATTCAAGTGGAAGAAGATGGTACCATTGAAGTAACCACAGCGTCTGCAGAATTTGCTACTATTAAACAAGCCATGGAAAAACGACATTTGCTGCCAGAGCGCGCTGAAATTACGTTGATCCCAGCAACATTAGTCGATATTTCGGACAGAGAAACAGCAGAAACTTTGATCAAGCTGGTAGATCTTTTAGAGGATTTAGAGGACGTTCAAATGGTTTACTCTAATGCAGATTTTTCAGGTGATATCTTAGCAACGTTGAATTAAATAGGGGAAAAATATTCGCATACTAGGTATTGATCCTGGATCGCAAATCACCGGCTTTGGGATCATAGAACAGGTACGTGGACGGCAAGTTTACATTACCAGTGGTTGTATTCGAATAGGTAAATACCCCTGGCAAGAGCGGCTGCAGCATATCTTTGAAGGGTTGACCAAAGTGATCCTAGAGCATTCTCCTCATACGGTGGCGATTGAAAAAATATTTGTGCATAAAAATGTGGCATCTGCCTTAAAATTAGGACAAGCTAGAGGAGTTGCCATGGTGACGGCAGCATTGCATGGACTTATTTTAGCCGAGTATACCGCGCGTCAAGTGAAAAAAACGGTGGTAGGATATGGTTCCGCGGATAAAAAACAGGTTCAGCATATGATGCAGCAATTGCTGAAACTAAATGGGTTACCTCAGGTAGACGCAGCTGATGCGTTAGCGGTTGCTATGTGTCATGGTCAAATGACGAGAAGGGTTTTATGATCGGTAGATTACGTGGAATATTAGAAGTTAAGCAGCCTCCTTTTCTGTTGATAGACGTGGGTGGCGTGGGATATGAAGTTCAAGCACCCATGTCGACTATCTATCAATTGCCAGAAGTTGGGAGCGCTGTCACGGTGTTGACCCATTTTTTGGTGAGAGAAGATGCGCAAGTGTTATATGGATTTTATGAAGAACGTGAACGGTTATTATTTAGAGCTTTAATTAAAGTTTCTGGTGTTGGTCCCAAGATGGCGTTAACGATTTTATCTGGTATGGATGTTGCACAGTTTATACAGTGTGTGGATCAAAGAGATCCGGGACTGTTGGTGCGATTGCCAGGCGTTGGTAAAAAAACGGCAGAAAGATTAGTCCTTGAAATGGCAGGTAAATTAGAGGCAACATTGGGAGAAAGCGAACAATTTTTTAGAAGAAATTTGTTTGGATCGGTTAGAGACATTCATTCTCCAATAGCCGTTGAAGAAGAAGCGGTGTCTGCTATGATTGCCTTGGGCTATAAACCTCAAGAGGCAACACGTGCCATTGGTAAAGTGTTGTATGAGGGGGCTAATAGCCAGGAATTGATCCGTCGGGCTTTGCAAGGGTTAGCAAGGGCTTAAGGGGGAGAACGGTATGATTGAAACAGATCGCTTAACCACTGCTACTTTAAAACCGGATGAAGAACGGGTTGATAAAGCGATTCGTCCTAAATTTCTTAAAGATTACATTGGTCAACAAGATGTTTGCGAGCAAATGGCATTATTTATAGAAGCCGCGAAAGGTCGAATGGAGTCTTTAGATCATGTCTTAATTTTTGGACCTCCCGGTCTTGGAAAAACAACCTTAGCGCATATTATTGCGAGTGAAATGGGAGTTTCATTGCGGCAAACGTCAGGTCCAGTCTTAGAACGTGCGGGAGATTTAGCCGCGCTTTTAACGAATCTTGAGCCAAGAGATGTGTTATTTATAGATGAAATTCATCGTTTAAGCCCTGTTGTGGAAGAAATATTATATCCCGCAATGGAAGATGGCCAGTTAGATATTGTGATTGGTGAAGGGCCCGCAGCGCGCTCTATTAAGTTAGAATTACCGAGCTTTACCTTGGTGGGTGCTACCACTCGAGCAGGATTATTAACGTCTCCGTTGCGGGATCGGTTTGGGATTGTGCAGCGTTTGGAATTTTATTCTGTCATTGATCTCTTACAAATTGTGAAACGATCTGCTCATATTTTAAAGCTAGAAATTGATGAGAAGGGAGCTAGCGAAATTGCCTGTCGTTCTCGTGGAACACCAAGAATTGCCAATCGGTTGTTAAGACGGGTTCGAGATTTTGCAGAGGTTAGGGGGCAAGGTATTATTGATCATGCTATAGCCTGTAAAGCCTTAGATTTGCTGAATGTAGATGATGAAGGTTTTGACATGATGGATCGGAAATTATTATTTGCAGTTATTGAAAAATTTAAAGGTGGACCCGTCGGTATTGATAATTTAGCAGCCGCCATTGGAGAAGAGCGTGGCACAATCGAAGATGTGTTAGAGCCATTTTTGATCCAGCAAGGTTTTTTAATGCGCACGCCAAGAGGCCGGATTGCCACTGAAAAAGCATACCAACATTTTGGGTTAGCCTTTTTAGGGACAGATATAGCGGATGTCTAAGAACCCGATTATTCCCATTGTAACGATAGATGGGCCGAGCGGCTCTGGGAAGGGAACCATTGGTTTATTAGTCGCAAAAAAATTGGGATGGCATTTTTTAGACAGTGGAGCCTTATATCGGGTATTAGCGCTTGCGGCTCTGCATGAAGGTGTAGAACTTAGTGATGAAGCTAAACTTGAAGCGTTAGCAGGTAAACTAAATGTACAGTTTGCGGAAGATATTTTGTTAGAGGGGCAGCGTGCAACAAATTTGATCCGTACCGAAACCTGTGGCGAAGCAGCCTCAAAAATCGCGGTGTACCCGAAGGTGAGAACTGCTTTATTAGCAAGACAAAGGGCGTATTTTAAGCTTCCAGGACTCGTAGCGGATGGACGAGATATGGGCACGGTGGTTTTTCCGGAGGCTTTTGTTAAGATTTTTCTAGAGGCCAGTGTTGAAGAGCGTGCAAAACGTCGGTATTTTCAGTTGAAGGATAGAGGGGAGAATGTTACCCTACAAGGCCTATTGGTAGAAATAGCGGCAAGGGATGTCCGAGACCGGGGGCGTGTAGTCGCACCGTTAAAACCAGCAGATGGGGCTGTTGTGATTGATACAACAGGAATGGGGATGGAGGCAGTGTTCGATAAGGTCATGCAAGAAATCGAACTACACCTTCATGAGTAATAGGCTATTTTGGCCTGCAAGAAACAGTATCTTGCAGAGATAAAGAAGTGAGTAACAGAGCATATGAGCGAAAATTTCGCAGATTTATTTAAACAAAGTATTGCAAAGACCGACGTCCATTTGGGCTCTGTCATTAGCGGTAAAATTATTGATATTAACGACGAATTTGTCACGGTTCATGCCGGATTAAAATCTGAAGGGCATATTCCCATTGAACAATTTCTAGATGAAAACGGAAAGCTAGAAGTTAAGCTTGGGGACGACATTGAAGTGGTTTTGGATGCAGTTGAAGATGGATGGGGCGAGACGCGTTTATCTCGCGAAAAAGCCAAACGTGCTGAAGCGTGGAATCGATTAGCCAGAGCTCATGAAGCCAATGAACCTGTTTTGGGTATTGTGAGCGGTAAGGTAAAGGGTGGATTTACAGTGGATATTCAAAACATCCGCGCTTTTTTACCGGGTTCATTAGTGGATGTTCGCCCTGTTCGGGATCCTGTGATCATGGAAGGGAAGGAGTTAGAATTCAAAGTCATTAAATTGGATCAGAAACGGAATAATGTCGTGGTGTCAAGGCGATCCGTGGTTGAATTAGAAGGCAGTGCCGAACGTGAAGGATTAATGACCAGCTTACAAGAAGGGCAAGAAACCAAAGGGGTTGTGAAAAACCTAACAGATTACGGTGCGTTTGTTGACTTAGGCGGTATTGATGGTCTGTTGCACATTACCGATATGGCCTGGCGTAGGGTGAAGCATCCTAGTGAAATTGTCACTGTGGGACAAGAGTTGTTAGTAAAGGTCTTAAAATTTGATCGCGATAGAAATCGTGTTTCGTTAGGACTAAAGCAATTGGGAGAAGATCCTTGGGTAGATATTACCCGTCGTTATCCTGTTGCTACTCGATTAGTAGGTAAAGTGACGAATATTACTGATTATGGTTGCTTTGTT
>JBEICO010000030.1:0-10841 GCA_040383965.1 Francisellaceae bacterium | reverse complement strand
TGCCGTGCATTTTACTAAGGGAACGCTTGTGGATGACTTTGCTGCGGTGACAGAGACTTTTGATCAAGCTATGGATCAGAATGACATGAAAAGCATGCAAGACTGTATTAGAGCGAATCATCGCTTATTAGTACAAATTGGGGTTGTTCCTGAAAAAGTACAAGATTTTGTGCGAGCTGTTGAATTGGAAGGTGGGGCTGCAAAAATTTGTGGAGCTGGCTCTGTGGCAGGTGATAGAGCGGGTGTTGTGTTGGTCGTGTCAGATCGTAATCTATCTTCTATTACTCGTCCCTATGGTTACGGGTTACAGCAGGTTCAAGGGGACTTGTATGGCACCCATCTCGTATAAGGCAAAAGCTCCAGGCAGCATGATGTTTTTTGGGGAGCATGCGGTGTTGCACCACAAACAGGCTATTGTGTTCGCCATTGATCGCTATGTGACAGTAACTTTAAATGTGAGAACAGATCAGCAATTGGTGATTCATTCTGCTTTGGGACACTATGAAAAAACTTTAAGTGAGATTAAGATCGATAAGCCTTTTCAATTTGTGTTAGCGGCTTGTTTATACTTTAAAAATAAATTACAGCAGGGTTTCGAATTAACCATTACTTCTGAGTTTTCGGATGAGTTGGGATTAGGTTCTTCCGCTGCAGTCACTGTAGCAACAGTCGCCGTTTTATCACAGTGGTTAGGATTATCGAATGATATTTTCTTAATCTCTAAATCCATTATCCAGTCCGTTCAAGGTGTCGGATCGGGTGCAGATGTGGCTGCCAGTGTATATGGGGGAATTTTGGTTTATCAAATGGATCCACCCTATGTTGTCAAACAATTCATCGTTGACTTGCCTTTAGTTACAATTTATTCAGGTTCTAAAACCCCTACGCCTGAAGTGATTCAAAAAGTAGAAAGTGTGCGTCAGAAATACCCTGAAATTTTTCAAGCCCTTTTTGAAACGATTGAAGAGTGTACACAAGCCGCAATACCTTTTATTGAAACAGAAGCTTGGGAGTCGCTCGGTGAATTGATGAACATCCAACAAGGGTTAATGAATGCATTAGGGGTTGGAACACCCATATTAAATGATTTGGTAGATCAATTATTAAATAATCCTAAAATTTATGGCGCTAAAATATCCGGTTCCGGATTGGGAGATTGTATTATTGGACTTGGGCAAAGAACAAACAGTACTGTTTTTAAGAACCCTGGTGTAAAAGAAATTGCAGTGGGTGTATCCCGCCAGGGGATTGTTAATGGATAAGATGAGTGTGGTGCAGAAAATATTAGCAGGGGCGGAACCCTTGCCTAAACGAGAATATGGTGAATATTATGCACCTTCAAATATAGCATTATGTAAATATTGGGGGAAGCGGGATGCTGAACTTAACCTACCTTTTACCTCTAGTTTTTCAATTTCTTTAGGAAGTTTTGGGGCTCGTACTCAGATCAAGTTAATCGACACAAAACAGGATCATATTTTTATTAATCAGGAACAGGTGCACCTTAACTCGCATTTTGCTGTTCAACTTATTCCATTTTTAGATCTCTTTCGATTCAATTTAGACCTACACTATAAAGTGATGTCTGAAATCAATATTCCCGTGGGGGCAGGATTGGCTTCTTCTGCGTGTGGGTATGCGGCTCTGGTTGGGGCACTCAATCATTTATATGAATGGGAATTACCAAAAGACAAACTATCACTATTGGCGCGTTTGGGAAGTGGCAGTGCTTGTCGATCTTTTTGGCAGGGTTTTGTAGAGTGGCAACAAGGAACAGCAGAAGACGGCATGGATAGTATGGGTAAACCATACCCAGAAATGTGGCCAGCTTTAAGGATAGGATTGTTAATATTGAATTCAAATGTAAAGCACATAAGCTCCAGAATTGCGATGAAAAATACAGTTCTAACGTCCTCCTTTTATGCTTCTTGGCCATCTAAACACGCCCTTGATACAGCACGTTTGAAAAAGGCCATACAAGAACGTGATTTTGTCGCATTTGGTGAAACGGCGGAGTCCAACGCCTTGGCCATGCATGCATTGATGTTAACCGGAACCCCACCCATATTGTATTCTGAACCCGAAACCATTCGAGTTATGCATGATATATGGCGTTATCGCCAACAAGGATTGCCACTTTATTTTACCCAAGATGCCGGTCCTAATTTAAAATTATTATTTTTAGAACAAGATCAAGAAACTGTACAACAGCTTTTTCCTGCTTTAAAAATAATTGCACCATTTGCAACAATAAACGCAGAGGTAATGACATGAGTACACCTGAATATGTCATCTTGGTGGATGAAGAAGATCAAATGATTGGTGTCGAAGAAAAAATGAAAGCCCACGAGCTTGCGTTATTGCATCGGGCGTTTTCCGTTTTTGTGTATCGTAAAACAGAAAAATCCGTTGAGATATTGTTACAACAACGAGAGCGTCACAAATATCATTGTGGCGGGTTATGGACGAATGCCTGTTGTAGTCACCCTAGGGTGGGTGAAGAGATCCTAGAAGCCGCAACAAGGCGTTTAAAAGAAGAAATATCACTCAGTTTGCCGTTAAAGCAGGTGGGAGCTTTTCGTTATACTGCAGCTTTTGCTAATGGCTTAACAGAGCATGAATTTGATCATGTTTTAGTTGGGGAATATGAAAAAGAACAACGGATTGTCTTAGATCGGAACGAGGCAGAATCCTATCGGTGGGTTGAATTGGGTAGTCTTTTGAAAGAATTAGAGCATTCTTCAGAAAAATTTACGCCTTGGTTTAAGCCGGCATTACAATTGGTGTTGGAGGATTTATGTTAGAGCTATTGATATCCGTTGCTGCATTTTTGGTTGCGATTGGCTTACTGGTTTTTATTCATGAATTTGGCCATTTTTGGGTGGCAAGACGGTTTGGGATTAAGGTGGTTAGGTTTTCCATTGGATTCGGACCCTCTTTAATTAGCTGGTATGATAAATTGGGTACGGAATATGTTATTTCAATGATCCCTTTAGGTGGATATGTTTCTCTTTTTGGTGAGAAGGATGAAATGGTGTCTCTTTCTGAGCGACAAATGGCATTTAGTAGTCGTTCCGTCTGGATCCGGATATCCGTATTAATTGCAGGCCCGTTATTTAATTTGTTATTTGCAGTATTTGCTTTTTGGATAGTATTTTTAATGGGGACTACCGTGATGATCCCAATCCTTGGCAATGTGCCTAAGGATACTGCAGCGGGTTTAGCAGGATTTAGGGTTGGGGAAGAAATCGTCTCTATAGAAGGAAAAGCAACAACAAGCTGGGAAGAAGTTTCTTTGCAACTTTTCTCGCACATGGGTGAAGATAGAACGGTTGAAGTTCAAGTAAAAGAACCCACAAAAGCTACTCTGCAAAATAAGCACTTGGATATTGGGCATCTTGCCGATGGCACTTCTCAGTCTGACTGGTTAGGAGAGTTAGGTTTGGTGCCTGTTGATCCTGTACCAGCTATTGTGGGGAATATTGTAGATGGGTTACCTGCTTTTAAAGCCGGTGTTCAACCAGGCGATCAAATTTTAAGCGTTGATAATAATCCTGTTTATTCACGAACAGATGTGATCCAGTATATTCAAGCTCACCCTAAGCAAAAAATTGTGTTAGAGGTTTTACGCGCTGGCAAAAAGAGAAAACTAACGGTAGTGCCAGATCTCAAATTTTCAGAAGAGCTCAAAAAAGACGTTGGGTTTGTGGGTCTTGAGTTCCCAGCGTTAAAAGAGTTTCCTAAAGAATTGGTCCGGGAACAATATTGGGGTCCGAGAGAGGCACTCTATTTGGCTTTTAAACGGACTGCTGAATTTTCAATCTTAACCTTAGAAGTTTTTAAGAAGATGATTGTGGGGAAAGTATCCGTACGCCATATTAGTGGTCCATTAACCATTGCAAAATATGCGGGTGAAACGGCAACTATTGGGATAAAACAGTTTTTAGACTTCTTGGGAATGATAAGTCTTAGTTTAGGAGTGCTCAATTTATTACCGATCCCTGTTTTAGATGGAGGGCACGTCATGTACTGTGTTTACGAACTCATAACAGGCCGACGGATTTCTGCAACTACAGAAAGCATTGCAACTTGGATTGGGGGTGCTTTATTAGTTGGTTTTATGATCTTGGCGTTTTACAATGACATTTCTCATCTTTTGTTAAGGTGAATAATCCCTAGTTTTGTGATAGAGTGCGGTTTTAGTTTTAACAAGTGAAACCGTATGAGACTTACAAAAATCTATTGCTTAACAATCTTAGTTGGAAGCCTTGCATTTTTTCAGGCGGAGGCCTTTCAAGCATTCACCGTTAAAGGGATCCGAGTCGTTGGAACACACAGAGTTTCAGAAGGAGCGGTTTTAGAAGATCTTCCCATTAAAGTGGGAGATGAGCTAACGGAGCAAGAGCTGAGTGATGCCATTCAGGCGCTTTATAAAACTGGGTTTTTTAAAGAAGTTACTATGTCTCAAGATAACAATATCTTGGTTGTTACAGTTGTAGAACGACCCACCATTAGTAAATTAACCCTGACAGGCATTAAAGATAAAGAAAAAATTAAAAAATTATTAAGAGAAGCGGGTTTAGCAGAAGGAAGGCTCTATGATCCAGCTATTTTATTGCAAACCCAGAAGGAATTAGAGCGATACTACATGAGTCGTGGTCGATATGGCGTTAAAATTGAACCTACGGTAACCGTAGGAGCAGACGCTTTAGTTTCCATAGATTTGGCTATATATGAAGGGAACGTTGCTAAGATCAAAGAAATTAAAATCATTGGAAATAAAGTCTTTAAAGAAAAAGAGTTGTTAAAAGAATTTCGATTGTCAAAAACCAATTGGTTATCTTGGTTTTCAAGCGATGATCAATACAACAAAGAAAAATTAAATGCAGATCTAGAAGGGATCCGATCTTATTATATGGATAGGGGTTATATTCATTTTCAAGTGGATTCTTCGCAAGCTTCTTTATCGGCAGATAAAAAGCATATTTTTATTACCATTAATATTACAGAAGGCGATAAATATACCTTTGGCACCACAAAGTTAGAGGGAAATCTTGTTGTTCCAGAATCTGAATTAACTCCTTTTCTAGCAACTTTAAAATCGGGAAATACTTTTTCGCGAAAAGCGTTGTTAGATGTTAAACAATTGATTGAAACTCGCTTGGGCGATGAAGGGTATAGTTTGTCGGAGGCCCATCCTACTCATGAAACCAATGAAATCACCAAAGAAGTTAATATTGTTTTTCATATTCAACCCGGAAGGCGCATGTATGTGCGGCGCATTCTGATCCAAGGAAATTCCACCACCAAAGACGAAGTATTACGTCGTGAGTTACCCCAAATGGAAGGAACCTGGATCTCAACAGCGCTGGTGAAAGAAGGTAAAGAAAAAATTCTAAGCCGGGGTTACGGAAGTACGGTTGATATTGAGACCCCTCAAGTTCCAGGTTCGCCGGATCAAGTGGATATCATTTATAAAATTGAGGAAGCGAGACTGGGTCAAATTGGTGCGGGATTAGGATATTCTCCTACTGAAAAGCTAATGTTTAACTTTTCCATCAGCCAAGAAAACTTTTTTGGTACGGGAAAGACGGTTGATTTTGCTTTTGATAACAGTAAGGCTTCAACCAATTATGCGGTTGGGTACCAAGATCCTTACTTTACAGTCGATGGCATTGGGATGGGCTTAAGCGCTTATTACAATGAGAGTAATTTGAGTAAGACAACTAATATGTCAAGCTACACCACTGACACATTAGGTGGCGAAGTTCGCTGGGTATTTCCGATGAGTAAATACGATGCGCTCAGATTAAGCCTTGGCTATGACGATACTCGCTTAAAGCTTGATCAAATTGTAGCCCAGGAAATTACCGATTTTACGAATAAATATGGCAAGCAATTTCGTGAATATACTGTTGGGTTTGGCTGGAATTATGACAGTTTAGATCAGCGCGTGTTTCCCAAAAGAGGGATCACTCAGTCTGCAGGGATCCGAATGGTTGTTCCGGGCGCTAATCAACAATATTATAAACTTTCCTATGATATCTCGAGTTTTACGCCTCTTTCTGCTTCTGAATTATGGGTTTTAGGTATGTCTGGTAACGTAGGATTTGCCAATGGATATGGCAAAACAGCTCGATTGCCTTTTTACCGTAACTATACAGCAGGGGGTACTCGCTTTGTTAGAGGTTATGAAGAAAACTCACTTGGACCTAAAGATTCTATGGGCAGATCTTTTGGGGGTAATGCCTTAGTGGCAGGTACAGCTTCTTTTATCTTCCCAAATCCCATCAAGCCAGACGCAAAATCCCTTCGAACGGCATTGTTTTTCGATGCCGGTCAGGTATATGATACTCGTTACCGGAAGAAGTTGGTAAATGGCGTGTATTATGCTCGGAACCCTAAGGGTTTACTGAGGTACTCGGTAGGGTTGTCATTGACTTGGCATACGCCATTAGGGGGAGCACCTTTGTCCTTTAGCTTGGCGAAACCATTGAACTCTAAACCGGGAGATGAGATCCGCCACTTCACTTTTTGGATGGGCACTCAGTTTTAATTAAATTGCAGCAAACGAAGGAGAGTTAAGTTGAATTATATAATGCGGTCCCTGTTATTGATGTTATGTTTAGGGTTGAGTTCGACCTCTGTTTTAGCAACAAATGCTGACAGTCCTTTGAAAGTGGGCATTTTAGATTGGCAGTTATTGTTATCTAAGGCCCCACAAGCTGAAGAAGCTGGAAAGCGTCTGGAGAGAGAATTTCAAGAACCAAAGGATAAATTGGTTAATAAACAAAAAGAGTTTCAAACAAAGCGTGACAAACTGCAACGCGACAAAGATGTGATGTCTGCTGCGCAGCGAACGAAATCAGAAAAAGATTTGGCAAAAATGGAGCAAGATCTGCGTCGATTAGACGAGGAATTAAGATCAGATTATACCAATCGCCATCGTGAAGAAATGGATTCCTTTATCCAGGTAGTTAGGGATATTGTTGAGAAAATCTCTAACGATGAAAAGTATGATCTCGTGTTACCTCAGGAAGCCACACTGTATATTTCTAATCGTGTGGATGTTACCGATAAAGTTTTGCAGCGCTTAGAAAAAGAAGCGAAGAACACGAAACCTTCGGATAGCAAAAAGTCTGAGAAGAAGAAGTCTGAGTCATAAGCTGCATGAAAGCATTGGTCTCCATGACGCTCGGAGCGCTCGCCGAACACATCGGCGCGCGACTTCGGGGGGATCCGAACTGCGTGATCCTAGGTATTGCACCCATAGAAAAAGCTGGGAAGGGTAAGCTTACCTTTTTGAGTAGTCGCTTATATAAAAAATATTTAGCCACCACAGATGCTACGGCTGTGATATTAAGTGCAGAAGACGAAGCAGCTTGTCCTGATCACATTCATGCCTTAATTTCTGAAAATCCTCGTTTAAGTTTAGTTAAAGCCGCCACCTTATTTGAAAAAAGGGCAGAGATAAAGAGTGGGATCCACCCCAGTGTAGTGATAGGCGTGGAATGTATTATTCCGGCGTCTGTCATTATTGGACCATACTCTGTTTTAGGTGATGGCGTTACCTTGGGTGAAAATGTAGTTATTGGTTCTCATTGTTCAATTGGAAACGATTGTCATATCCAAGCTGCCACTACTTTAAAAAGTCGAGTTACTTTATATGAGCGAACTCGGGTAGGAAAAAAATGTTTGATCCACAGTGGTGCAGTTATTGGTAGTGATGGATTTGGCTTTGCCAATCAAGAGGACATTTGGGTTAAAATGCCCCACTTAGGCGGTGTATATATTGGGAATGATGTCGAAATCGGTGCCAACACCACCATCGATAGGGGGTTTATTGAAGACACTCAAATAGAAGATGGGGTTATTATTGATAATTTAGTTCAGCTGGGTCATAACGTTAGTATTGGCGCACGAACAGCTATTGCAGGTTGTGTCGGTATTGCAGGCAGTACGACAGTTGGAAAATATTGTTTAATTGGTGGTGGCGCAAGTATTGCCGGTCATATTCAAATAGCGGATCATGTGCATATTACAGCGACATCTGCGGTTAATCATTCACTGAATACTAAAGGCGTATATTCTTCAGGTTTTCCAGCAAAACCTGCCGCGCTTTGGCGTAAAAATGCGGCTCGCTTTCAGTTTCTAGATGATATAGCAAGACGACTACGCGCATTAGAAAACACTGTTCAGGCCGAGCGGTTAACGGAGGATGAATGAATATTGAAGAGATTTTGGAACTTTTGCCGCATCGTTATCCCTTCATATTAGTGGATCGCGTTTTAGAGTTAGAGCGGGGTAAATCTTTATTGGCTATTAAAAATGTAACGATTAATGAACCATTTTTTACCGGACATTTTCCTTTAAAGGCTGTAATGCCCGGAGTTTTAATCATAGAATCTTTGGCCCAAGCCGCTGCTATCTTAGCAAACTATAGTGCAGGGATAGATCCTTCAAGTTCATTATTTTATTTAGGATCGATTGAAAATGCGCGCTTTAAAAAAGTGGTGATACCCGGGGATCAATTGCATTTAAAAGTAGAATTAGATCGAAATCGGGGTAATGTGTGGAAATTTAGAGGAACGGCCTTGGTATTAGGCGAAGTTGTTTGCACAGCAGAAATGACATGTGCCGAGGGGAAGGTAAGCAAGTGATAGATAAAAATGCGATTATTGATCCAACTGCAAAATTGGCGAAAAATGTTCACGTCGGTCCCTGGACGTTAATTGGGCCTGGGGTGGAAATTGATGAGGGTACTTGGGTGGCTTCACATGTCGTGATCCGGGGTCCTACTAGAATTGGTCGTGATAATAAGATATTCCAATTTGCAACCATTGGTGAAGACTCTCCTGATAAAAAATATGCTGGAGAAAAAACCCGTTTAGAAATTGGGGATCGCAACACTTTTCGTGAGTGCTGTACTGTGCATCGTGGAACCCTACAAGGGGGTGGTGTGACAAAGATTGGGAATGATAATTTGTTTATGGCTTATACCCATGTAGCTCATGATTGCACCGTTGGGAATGAAGTGGTTTTTTCCAACAATGCCTCTGTTGCGGGACATGTCCGTGTGGAAGACTTTGCCTGCTTAGGAGGTATGGTAGGCGTGCATCAATTTTGTGCTATTGGCGCACATAGCTTTGCTGCAGGTGGGGCGATTATTACCAAAGATGTTCCTCCTTTTGTGATGGTTTCTGGGTATCCAGCTGAAGCGCATGGTTTAAACACGGTGGGTTTAGAACGTCGCGGATTTAGTGCTCCAAGTATTTCCGCGTTAAAACTTGCCTATAAAATAGTGTTTCGACAGAGCGTGACCCTTCAAGATGCGATTGTAGAGTTAAAAGCGATGGTCACTGAACATCCAGAAATGAATACTTTGATTGACTTTTTATCTCGCTCTACGCGTGGCATTGTTCGTTAGGTGACTTTTAGAGTTGGAATTGTTGTTGGTGAGGTTTCAGGTGATAACCTAGCAGCACATTTGATCCGTTCTTTACGCATTCTATATCCCGATCTAGTTTTTGAAGGCATTCTAGGCCCTGAATTAATAAAAGAAGGTGGCAAGACTTTTTATCCCATGGAGAGGTTGTCCGTGATGGGGTTTGTTGAGCCTTTAGCCAGAATTCCTGAATTATTTAAGATCCGTCGCCATTTGATCCAACATTTTACTCAAAATCCCCCGGCGGTATTTATCGGAGTAGATGCGCCTGATTTTAATTTGGGACTTGAAGCTATCTTAAAAAATCACCAAATACCCATTGTCCATTATGTGAGCCCGAGTGTGTGGGCGTGGCGTCAATGGCGGATAAAAAAAATAATAAAAGCAGTGGATTTAATGTTAACGTTATTGCCGTTTGAGGCTGAATTTTATCAGAAACATCAAGTGCCCGTGTGTTTTACTGGACACCCTTTGGCAGATTTAATCCCCTTAGAAACAGATAAAATGCTGTCTAGAAAAACATTAGGGCTTTCTTTGAAATCTGAACAATGCATTGTTGCCTTAATGCCAGGGAGTCGACATCATGAGTTAAAAAATTTGGCTACCATTTTTATTTTGGCGGCAAAATATTGTTTTGAAAGGGATCCTAAACTTCACTTTATTGCGCCATTGATTTCAGAAGCACATCAAGAACAATTCAGAGCATGGCATCATGCGCTTGCCCCTCAAGTTCCGATCCAAATCTTTGTGGGTAAAACCGCTTTGGCGATTAGTGCATCAGATGTGGTACTGGTAGCCTCTGGAACGGCAACTTTGGAGGTGATGCTCTACAAAAAGCCGATGGTTGTGGCTTATCGATTACATCCTTTAACATATCATATTGCAAAGCGATTGCTTAAAGTGCCTTATGTTTCTTTACCGAATTTATTGGCGAAAGAATTTTTAGTTCCTGAATATATTCAAGATGCAGCAACTCCAGAATCTTTAGGACAATCCCTATTAGAGTATTTATCTCCTGCTTTTGATGTGGAGAAACTTAAAGCACGCTTCACCGTTATCCATCAGCAGTTAAAGCAGGGCGCAAGTGTTGTGGCAGCCAAGGCTATTAAACAAATGTTAACTTTCGATTAGCGGGTAATTTCTCTTTTTGGTGATTAATTTCGTTCATTTCACGTTCAATACTAAGAAATGCAATAAATTGATCTGGTGGAACATGTCCATTATGGTTAACAAAGAATCCTATTAAATTCAGTAGCCTCTTGTTAAAATCACTTTCACTTTCAAGTCCAATTTTAGGAAACTTCTCTAAGGTTTTTTCCAATTGCGGGTTAACGTCTCGATTTGTCATAAATTGATACAAATTATCAAACCTTTGTTTTTGCAATTTTTTCAAATT
>JBEICO010000029.1:0-10892 GCA_040383965.1 Francisellaceae bacterium | reverse complement strand
CTAAAAAACATGTGTTCGAATATATCGATGTGTATTATAATCGTAAGCGTCTTCATTCGAAACTGGGCTATTTGAGTCCAATAGCGTTTGAGGAAAAACAAGTTGCTTAGCAATATGTCCGTTTTTTCGGGGGAAGATCACAGTTAATTTGAATTCGAAAAACTTTGTAATAAAAAAATATCACCGTTGTACATTAGGACTCAGGATGACAGCAGGAGGAGCAACCAAAGATCTCTGCTTTAAATTACATATAATTTCTTTAGTATTTTGCACAAATTAAAATTCCGAATCTCTGAAATTTATTTCAAGAATGTCCAGACCTGAACCTGATCCTCACGTTTGACAACCAATATCATTAAACTAAAATCATATGAAGAGTAAATGTTTTTTCTTTCGATTATGATTAATAAGAGGACTAATATGAAAAATTCCAACGATATTTTAATTGAAATAAAAGAAAATCTAATAACTATTAAAAAACATGGGGGATACATAGATCAATATGACGCCAAATTATTTGACTTATTTATTGAAGCTTATAAGTCTAAGTATATTAATACGCTAACTGCCGAATCAATTAAAACAAAGCTTAAGTCTGATAATAATTACTGTTCTATTAAATCAACTTATGATATTGATGAACATTTCTATCTAAAATGGAAGTGCTGGACAGAAGCTTTCGATAAAGGTTTCTCACCAGAACATCCATACATCCTTTGGATTAAATAGTAAATAGAATACCCGCATGCTTACATGACTTATCTGGTGCTGGAGAGAGGAATCGAACCTCCGACCTACTGATTACGAATCAGTTGCTCTACCAACTGAGCTACCCCAGCAACTTTAGGAAGTGAGTTGCCGATTATAAAGCACACCCTCTATCCGTGCAATATCGGATTGATCTCTTTTAGAGAACCCTGAAAAATAGGGCTTCTTTTTATGAGAACAAATGAGAGTACAACATGTATAACAAAGGTTTTTCGATGATTGAATTGTTGGTGGTGATTGTAATGATCGGTATTTTAACCAGTTTTGCCCTACCCACTTACCAAGACTATGCCACTCGGGCAAGAGTGATTGAACTCTTTGCATTAGCACAGCCAGCAAAACTAGCGGTTACAGAAGCGTTAATTTCAAATACTCCTGATGATCGCATCAATAATGAGGATCTCGGGCTGGGAGCTATTGAAAATATTGGCAAAGTTAAAAATATTGTCATAGAAGATGCGGTTATCACCATTATCGGCGATTCAACCGCCCTTAACCTAGATGAAGATCTCATCATTGCCTTAACGCCCAAAAAGAAAAGCGGGATTATTGATTGGGAATGCACCACAAGCCCAGATCAATATAAAAAATACGCACCTAAAAACTGTTTAAGTGCATCTTCTATTCCCGAACAGGAATAGCGAATTCACAAGTTGACGAAAACTAGGACAAATTTATAAGCATCCAAATCTCGTTCTGCACTATTTTTGCCTCTTTAAAACCACAAGCAAGATATGTTTTAATAGCAGCTATATTATTTAAATGTGCAGCGACAAAGACATGGGTATGTTGTTTGTCGATATATTGATCTAAAAAAATTCGTAAGGCCCTAGAGCCAATTCCTTTTTTTAAATAACCTTGATCACCAATAAAAAAATCTATTGCTAACAAATTATCTGGTAAATCATTGAACTCAGGCATATTAAGAAAATCGCGAAGATTGTAAAGCTGAATATAACCAACAGGTTGTAAGGCAAAGTTAATAATATAAGGTTGGATAGATTTGGGCTGGTTATTAACTAATTTATAACCTTTGATAAGGCTACTACATTTAGCTTTGATATGGTCTTCATCCCATTGAATATCTTGATCCATTGTTGCTTTTACATGCGGGGTCTGTAGCCATAGTAACAAATGTGAAAAATGTAATTCTGAAAGAGGTTCAAAACTAATCTCACCAATCACAATATGACCCCATTCCTCTAAAAAATCAGACCCTCACATTCAATTGCCCGTAAGGCACTGTTTACCAGTCTTCTTTGTCTTCCTGTGATTCTGCTGATTTTGAAGCAGAGGCTCCGCTTTTTTTATCACTACCTCTGGTATTAAAGGTTTTCTTAAATTCAGGGGTTACTTTAGGAAGATTATTCATATTCCGGGGAGAAGTTTCATCCAAGAAAACTCGCATCCTTTGTTCTTGCTCTTCTTGCTCTTTGGGAGTAGAAGGCCCGGCATTTTTACAACCGCTCACCATTAAACACAACGCCATTAACACTACATAACGCATACATTAAGTTCCTTTAAAATATCCAAAAATATCGGTTACAACATGTAACAACACTTCGATCACGATAAGCCAAATAATAGTCCACTCTAATCGAGAAGAGTGTTGATGATTAAGCTCCGCAGCCAACATGTCAAACAATTCTTGCAAAATCAACAAGCGCTGATTTAAAACACTCACACGACGCTCACGATCTAAATAATGCGCAACTAAAGCATAGTAGGATTCAAGATCCGAATGCTCCCAGAAAAATTCTGGCGTGTCTAATAACTCTTGATGCAAATTAATAGAGCTTCGATCGATAAATAACCGCCCCATCATGCGACGAATGTCTTTTCGAGAAAGTTTAATACTGCCTTGTTGTGCCAACAATTCTGGTAATTCACGAGTCAAATGAATGGTTTTTTGAATGGTTTGTTCAAAAACGCCTAATTTAACCGACTGCGCTACTCCATGAGAAAAAGCTAATTTCGTTAAAATTTCTCGATTCGGTAATACAATTTCATCATCCTCGATCTTTGCTTGCTCTCCGTAGACATAATAAAAGACATCATCTTCTATTTGATCTAAATGCTGTAATTCAAAAGGACGGATATCTTCTAATATTTGCCGTTCTTGCTTTTCATTAAGACCCCAGGCAACAATTGCTCCAAAGGGAAAGAAAAAGACATCCCCCTCAAATTGCTCTTCTGGAGATAGATCAAGAACAGGCATTCGCACATGGAAGACCTCTCGGTAACGAGTGACCTGAAATGAAGACTTAAGGTAGCCAAGTAACCTTACAGTGTCATAATAAGTTGAAGTACAGTACGCTACACATCGCATATTTCAAGCAAAAATCCCTATTGAATGTGATACAATCCTAACACAACGGATAAGACTCAGATAGTTTTCAATCACCTAACTTACAAAGCGAGTGTAATCATGGCTCAATATATTTTTTCAATGCACAAAGTAGGCAAAGTCGTTCCCCCTAAACGCGAAATCTTAAAAGACATTTCTCTTTCTTTTTACCATGGTGCCAAGATCGGAATTTTAGGTTTAAATGGCTCTGGAAAATCTACCTTACTGCGAATCATGGCCGGTATTGAACGCGATATCCTAGGAGAAGCTACGCCTCAGAAAGACATTAAAATTGGTTTCCTACAACAAGAACCCCATTTAGATCCCACTAAAGATGTCCGCGGCAATGTTGAAGAAGGCGTGGCCGAAGTAAAAGCCTTACTGGATCGCTTTAATGAAATCAGCCTTAAATTTGCAGAACCCATGAGCGATGATGAAATGAATACGCTTCTGCATGAACAAGGGGAACTCCAAAATAAAATTGATGCAGCGCATGGTTGGGAACTCGAAAGAACTTTAGAAATTGCTGCAGATTCCTTAAGACTTCCACCTTGGAATGCAAAAGTGGAACATTTATCCGGCGGTGAACGCCGTCGTGTCGCTTTATGCAGGCTCTTATTATCTACTCCTGATTTACTCTTATTAGATGAACCCACAAACCATTTAGATGCCGAGAGTGTTGGTTGGTTAGAGCGGTATTTACACGATTTTACAGGTACAGTAGTTGCGGTAACTCATGATCGTTACTTTTTAGATAACGTCGCAGGATGGATCTTAGAGCTCGATAGAGGACAGGGCATTCCCTTTGAAGGCAATTACTCTTCTTGGTTAGAACAAAAAGAAAAGCGCTTAGAAAGGGAAGAACGCCAAGAATCGGCATTCCAACGTACTTTGAAAGCGGAATTGGAATGGGTTAGAACCAATCCCAAAGGAAAACGGGCTAAAAGTAAAGCTCGTTTGGCACGCTTTGAAGAATTAAATTCCAAAGAATTCCAAAAACGTGCTGAAACCACGGATCTTTATATTCCACCCGGACCCCGTCTTGGCGATCTGGTCATTGAAGTTAACAATGTAAGTAAAGGCTTTAGTGATAAGCTTTTATTTGAAAATTTAACATTGAAAATACCAAAAGGCGCCATCGTTGGAATAATTGGTCCTAATGGCGCTGGTAAATCAACTTTCTTTAAACTCATAACAGGACAAGAAAAACCAGACACCGGAGATATTCGTTTAGGTGAAACGGTGCAGCTTGCCTATGTGGATCAATCCAGAGATTCTTTAGATGATACAAAAACAGTATGGCAAGAGATCTCCAATGGCCACGATATTATGATGGTTGGCCAATATGAAATGCCTTCTCGTGCGTATGTGGGCCGCTTTAATTTTAAAGGTGTCGATCAACAAAAAGTTGTTGGTAACTTATCCGGTGGTGAAAGAAATCGCGTGCATTTAGCAAAACTGATTAAAAGCGGCGGTAATGTGTTATTACTCGATGAGCCTACCAATGACTTAGACGTTGAAACTTTACGCGCTTTAGAAGAAGCGTTATTAGCCTTCCCCGGTTGTGCCTTAGTTATCTCGCATGATAGATGGTTCTTAGATAGAATTGCGACGCATATTTTATCTTTTGAAGATGAAGGACGAGTCACATGGTTTGAGGGTAACTACTCTGATTATGAAGCTGATAAACAAGCACGTTTAGGAACAGATGCCTTGCAACCACATAGAGTGAAATATAAAAAATTACAGACTGTGGCGTAGCGCTCAAACATATTGCAGCGCTTCGGATAATCTTTTAATACCGATTACTTCCATACCATCAATGGGGGTTTTCGGTGCATTACCAAAAGGAACAATCGCTCGTTTAAAGCCATGCTTAAACGCTTCTTTTAAACGCTCTTGTCCACTTTGTACCGGGCGAATTTCACCCGCCAAACCCACTTCTCCGAAAACTACTAGATCATGCGGCAAGGTCTTATTTTTTAAACTGGATATAACAGATAACAACATGGCTAAATCCGATGCCGTTTCGGTAACCCGAACGCCCCCCACAATATTCACAAAAACATCTTGATTATAAGTGACAACTCCACAATGACGATGTAACACTGCTAATGCTAAAGCTAAACGATTTTGTTCAAGGCCAACAGTAACTCGTCTTGGATTTGCTAAATGGCTTTCATCTACCAACGCTTGCACTTCTATTAACATAGGACGACTACCTTCCCATGTTACCATCACCACACTGCCAGAAACGGGTTCACTGTATCGCGATAAAAATATTGCGGAAGGATTACTCACTTCTTTTAAGCCGCGATCTGTCATTGCAAAAATTCCCAACTCATTTACCGCTCCAAAGCGATTTTTCACGGCACGGATCACTCGAAAACGACTGTCGGGATCGCCTTCAAAATACAATACGGTATCTACCATATGTTCTAATACACGAGGTCCGGCTAAGGTTCCCTCTTTGGTAACATGTCCCACCAAAAACAATGCAATACCCGTTTGTTTGGCAAAGCGAACTAATTGTGCAGCACTCTCTCGCACTTGCGACACAGAGCCTGGGGCAGATTGCAATAATTCGGTATGAATGGTTTGAATAGAATCCACTACCATAATTTGTGGTCTTTCAATAGAAGCTATTTCTAGGATCCGCTCGACTGACGTTTCTGCTAATAAAAATAAGCCTTCTGCAGAAACCCCTAAACGCTCTGCCCGAAGTTTAACCTGCTGCAACGATTCTTCGCCAGTAATATACAGGGATTTACAAGTTCCACTTACGTTCGCTAAAGTTTGTAATAATACAGTTGATTTGCCGATCCCCGGATCCCCGCCTATCAAAATCACAGAGCCGGTAACTAACCCACCCCCTAATACCCGATCAAGCTCACTTAAGCCTGAAGAGATTCGGATCTCTTGAAGAGCCGGAACCGCCGTCAATTCCACGACACTCGCCTCTTCCCCTGCATAACCTTTAAACCTAGGGTTTTCAGAAAATGAACTGGATTTCGCCGTCATAATCACTTCGGTTAAAGAATTCCAGGCTTCGCAGTCACCACATTGCCCACTCCATTTTGGACTCATGGCACCACATTCCGTGCAGGTGTAAGAGATTTTTGCTTTGCTCATTTTGGCTCCTCTTTACAAAGCATTATATCAAGTTTCAGTTTCAAAGGCCGATAAACCTAGCATGCAAGCTATCTCTTCTGAAATATTGATCAATTCTCATTTGGTTACCCACCAAGATCTTGGGGACAGATATGAATTTATTTTAAATAACCAACTTAACATTGTAGAATGCGTTAGATTACATAGACTTAGCAAAGAAAACATACAACCCATCAGAAACTCAAGAACTATACTGAAAGGTCTGTTGTTCGAAATAAACCATGTCAGAGTTAATCCTCTGTTAGATAATGCTCAAATTATTGAATTTTTTATAAATACACTGAGTCAAATTGGCGTCAGGGTATCTCACCAACCCCCTCAGGACTCAATGGCAATGTGCTTTAAACCTTTGGGGGAAATTAGCAACAATGTCCGATTCTATCTAAATGAAGAGGGGAAACTGGTTTTCCTTTCCCCCTCTGCAACGCGGCCCAAATTGGTTTATTCCAAACCTTGTTTACGCTTGGTCTAGTGATTGTTTAACTCTGTTTCCTGATTAATTTGCTTTTCCACAGCTGTTACAGATTTTTTATGTTTCTTACTTCTAGCGCTACGTCTTTGCTTCTTTGATTTCTTAGCAACTTTTTTTGCTTTTTCAGCAGGCTTTACGTCAGCAGGTGCTGGAACAACATGTGCTTCAGCAGCAGCCGGAGCTGGTGCTACGGTTTCAGCAGACGCTGGAGCAGCTGTGCTTCCCATTGTGTCATCTGCATAAACCACTGGACAAACTAGCGCACCAACAACTAATGCACTGATTAATAAATTCTTCATGATTTTCCCCTTTCTATAATACAAAAATGACTGGCGTAACTCTAATGCTAGACGATAGATCAAATCGGGTAAAGCTGCAAGCCTTAACTGGTAAAAATAAGCTCTCTTGATAATCGAGCTGTCAGATTGGTTAAGCGTTTAGTGGAACGAATAGTTCTAACAGCCATTCCCAATGCTTTCTTTTGCCCTACGATAACAACCAACGATTTTCCACGAGTTACCCCAGTGTATAATAAGTTTCTTTCTAGTAACCGATAATGCTGCATCGCAATTGGGATCACCACCGCGGGATACTCAGATCCTTGTGCCTTGTGAATAGTTGTGGCGTACGCTAAAGACAATTCGTCCAATTCGTTAATTTCATACTCAACCAAACGTCCTTCAAACAAAATCTGCAAAGTGCCAATCTCTTCATCTATGTTAGTAATAAAACCAATATCTCCATTAAAAACCTCCTTGTTATAATTATTGACGGTTTGGATCACCTTATCGCCTTCTGCATAGGTATATCCAAATCGCGTTATCGCATGGTGTCCGTTCGGGTTTAACTGCTTTTGTAAATCAATATTCAAGGCCCTTGCCCCTAAACCCCCTCTATTCATTGGAACCAACACTTGAGTTTGCCGAATTGGATCAAAACCAAACCGTTTAGGAATTCGCTGTGTCACAATATGCATTAATTTTTCATGGATCACTTCCGGTGTTTCTGCTTCCACAAAATAAAAATCGGTTAACTCTTGAGTCTCTGTCGATAGAGTTGGCATATGTCCCTGATTAATTTTATGAGCATTTACTACAATGTTTGAAGCCTTTGCTTGCCTAAAAATCTCCGTCAACCGCACGGTGGGAATTTTTTGGGATCCAATTAAGTTTGATAGTACAGCGCCAGGTCCAACCGAGGGCAATTGATCCACATCCCCCACTAACAATAACCCTGCGTGATCCGGAATGGCTTTTAAGAGATAATTCATCATCGAAATATCCACCATCGATAATTCATCCACTACCACTAAATCCGCCTCTAATGGGAAGTTTTCATGGCGCTTAAATCCATAATTTTGAGGATCAAACTCTAATAATCGATGTAATGTTTTTGCTTCTAACCCGGTAGAATCTGTTAACCGTTTAGCGGCTCTCCCGGTAGGTGCTGCTAAAACTATATTCCGAGTTTTAGCCCGAATAATTTTTAAAATACTGTTAACTAAAGTTGTTTTACCAACCCCAGGCCCTCCGGTAATAATCATGACTTTATTTTGTAAAGCCATCTCAATGGCCTCTTTTTGAGTGAGAGATAGCTTTAATCCTGTTTTGTCCTCTACCCAAGGAATGGCTTTAGCAACATCGATATCTCGCATCCAAGGTGTTTGGTAAGACAAAATTCGCTTAAGATGACTGGCGACACCTACTTCTGCTCTATAAAGTCCCGCTAAAAATATAGAAGGAATGCCTTCTATTTCTTCGGAGATCACTCTATTTTCTTTTTGTTCGGTTTGAATGGCTTGTACAATGGTCTCTGAGGGAATTTCCAATAATTCTGTGGCATCGTGGATCAATTTTTCAAGCGGCATGGCACAATGCCCCTCTTCACTGTTTTCTTGTAACACGTGTCGCACACCTGCTTCAGCACGGATCAAGGAGTCTCTTTGGATCCCTAAACGCACGGCCAATAGATCTGCTGTTTTAAATCCGATCCCTCGAATATCTAAAGCTAAGCGATAAGGATTTTCTCGAACAATTTCAATAGATTTTTGCCCATAGGTTTTATAGATCCGCACCGCCCGCGCAGTTCCAACCCCATGAGATTGTAAAAAGACAATGATCTCTCGAATAATTTTTTGATCTTGCCAAGATTTTATCACCATATCTCGCCGTTGCAGTCCAATTCCTGGCAAATCCATCAATCGATTGGGATGCGTTTCAATGATCTCAAAAACATCCATGCCAAAAGCTTCAACTAAACGTTTTGCAAAATGCGATCCTATGCCTTTCACTAAACCTGATCCTAAATATTTTTCGATCCCTTCCAACGTAGAAGGCATTACCACTCTTAATTGATCTGCCTTAAACTGTAATCCATATTCCCGGTTTGTTACCCACGTTCCGGTACAATCTACATATTCCCCAGGACTCACCGAAATAGAGGAACCAATCACAGTCACTAAATCACGTTGCCCTTTTACCTTTACTTTTAAAACACAAAAACCCGACTCTTCATTATGATAAGTGACTCGCTCTATCGCACCGCTTAGTTTTTCTGGAGTAACGGTTACCATGCTGCAATCACCTCAACTGACAATATTGTTGCTGTTTTGATTCTTGTTTAGCCAATTCTCTTCTTAGGCGATTACATCGTTGCACTTTACACCCCATCCGCAATTCAAATTCAACATCGCTTATTTTTTCCTCTGCTCTCTGGCATTTTTCAGCAAGACGCTCTTCTTTTATAAATTGTTTTTCAGCTTCTTTTTCCAACTTGATTTCTTCCCGTGCCTTTTTTTTCTTTTCACGATCAATATAGTTTTGAATTTTTCTAAACGCTCGCTTGTCTTCACGCGCACTTTTTTCATTCGGGGTGACCATTGGAAAGGGAACAACCTGTTGATCCTCCAAATACCCCTCACAAGGAGAATCCCGAAATTCAACGGCTCCTGTAGCTCCCATACACCGATAGACATCCGCACTTGATAAGCCTGAAAATAAAAAAAGTAAGAAAGCAAAAATAACACGAGACATTTTTAACAAAATCATACTCGCCAATCAATGGGAGTTTTGCCCTGATGCTGCAAATAGTCATTGGTTGCCGAAAAATGCTTACACCCTAAAAATCCTTGATGTGCAGAAAAAGGTGATGGATGCGGCGCTTTAAGCACTTTATGACGATACTGATCAATAAATTGGCCTTTGCGTTGCGCATATGCGCCCCATAAAAGAAAGACTAAACCATTTAATTGTTCATTTAAAGCCGTAATAACCTGATCCGTAAAGACTTCCCACCCTTTTCCTTGATGCGATGCTGCCATCCCTTTTTCTACGGTTAACACACTGTTTAACAATAAGACACCTTGATTTGCCCAGTTCTCCAAACACCCATTGCTAGAGGGCGGAATATTGAGATCCGACTGCAATTCTTTAAAGATATTTACTAAAGAAGGCGGTTTTGGAATTCCGGGTGGTACTGAAAAACACAATCCATGCGCTTGATCAGGACCATGATAGGGATCTTGACCCAAAATCACCACTTTAACTTTAGAGAAGGGCGCCTTTACAAAAGCATGAAAAACATTTTTACTTTTAGGGTAGATGATTTTCTTTGCATCTTTTTCTTGACGTAAAAATGCCCGCAGTTGCTGCATATATGGCTTATCAAATTCAGTCCCTAATACCTCTTGCCAACTTTCTTCTAACATAGATTTATCGATATACTCCCGTTCCAAATACTTCAGGCCCCCTTCCAAAACTCATGATATATTATCACAATCATGAAGAAGTTCACTGCCCTCAAAACCGAACAAGAGTTAATGAAGCGTTGCCAACAATTATCTGGCAGCACCTTAGGCGATATTGCCTCGGACTATCATCAAACAATTCCCTCATCCTTAGTTCAAGATAAAGGGTTTGTTGGATTACTCTTGGAAACTGCTCTTGGCGCAACCGCATTAAATTTGCCCGAACCCGATTTTCAACATCTTGGAATTGAACTTAAAACCTTACCCCTTAATAACAATGGTCAACCTAAAGAGTCGACTTATGTATGTACTGCCCCCATTACCATAAGTGCCGAAACTGAACAATGGCACAACTCACGCGTTTACAAAAAACTGGCACGAGTATTATG
>JBEICO010000028.1:0-11413 GCA_040383965.1 Francisellaceae bacterium | reverse complement strand
TCCATTACACTCTCGCTATTGCATTACGACAAATGGTTAAAAATTCTTCAGGGATCCACGATGCCCCTCCTACCAGCGCTCCATCAATATCGGGTACAGCAAACAAGCCATCAACCGTATTGGCTTTTACACTACCTCCGTATAACAAAGGCATATTTTTCTCAATTCCAGGATCTTGAGATTTAAGCCAGTTTCTTAAATAAGAATGAACTGCTTCGGCTTGATCTGGCCTTGCCGTCACCCCTGTTCCAATCGCCCAAACAGGCTCATAAGCAATGATCCCTTTACCTAACGCATGGGTAGGCGCATGCTCTAAAACCACCTCTAGCTGACGCCTAAGCACTTCAAAGGTCTTTCCAGCATCCCTTTCCTCTTCTGTTTCACCAATACAGAGGATAGGTATTAGCCCCGCATGATACGCCGCCAGCCATTTTCTTGCAATAAGGGCATCGGTCTCACCAAAAAGGCGGCGCCGCTCCGAATGTCCAATGATGACATATTCACATCTAAGATCCATTAACATTTCAGGGGATATCTCCCCGGTAAAGGCACCTTTAGATTCACAGTACACATTTTGAGCACCTAAAGAAAAACGCCTTGGTTCTTCTAAGGTTTGCAGAATATTTGCCACTTCTTGCAGGTAGAGTGCAGGCGGACATAAAACTATCTTAATGTCTTGAAAATTCGGTAATTTACCAGATAAATCCAAGATTAATTCACGAATACTCTGCAAAGAGCCTTGCATTTTCCAGTTGGCAACAATATGAGGTTTACGCAGCACAGGGTTCACAGTTGAGCTTCCAAAATAAATAATAACTTAATCCATCATAAAATAACACCGCACTCAATTCCAGCTAAACTAACCAAATGAAATATTTTAAGTTCTCCATCCTTGTCACATTTTTAGGCTTGATTGCTGCCTTACTATGGGGTGGCTGGTACGCATTTTTCTTAACCCTAATGCTGAGCATTTTAGAAATTACCCTTTCTTTTGATAACGCGATTTTGAATATTTCCGTTTTTAACGAAATGAATAAAAAGTGGCAACAACGCTTCCTAACCTGGGGGATCTTAATTGCTGTTCTAATAACAAGATTTTTCTTACCCATTTTGATTGTTGCGATTTTCTCAGATTTAAACATGAAAGAGGTAGTAACGCTTATAATCAAAGATCCAACGGAATACGCAATTCATATAGAACAAGCAAAACCCGCTATTCAGTCCTTTGGCGGAATTTTTTTATTATTAGTTTGCTTAAAATTCATGTTCGATCAAAAACGAAAAGTCTTTTGGTTAGGAAGCCTTGAACGCGCTGTAAACCAACTCGGGAAATTTAGGTTCTCGGAAATCATTCTATCAATGATTATTTTATTCTGCGTGCAATTTTTTGTTCCTACAACTCAGCAATTGGATATTATTATTGCAGGCATGCTGGGTATTTTCCTGTTTGTCCTGCTACAAGGATTATTGACCTTTTTAAACCAATCTAGTAGCGGGATCCACCGCAAGGGTATAGTACAGTTTTTATATTTAGAAATACTTGATGCTTCATTTTCTTTAGACGGAGTGATGAGTGCTTTTGCAATTACGCAAGACATTATCATTATCATGATAGGTCTTTCAATTGGCGCCATTTTCGTGCGTTCTACTACAGTGTATCTTGCACATCATAAAACCATTAAACACTATATATATTTGGAGCATGGTGCGCACTATGCGATTGGGGCTTTAGCAACCTTGATGTTACTCCACGTTATAATGCCCGTATCGGAGATTATCATTGGAGTTACCAGCATGATCATTATTGGACTTTCTTTATTTACTTCTATTCGCTACAATAAAAAACGCAATTTTTTCTTTCTAAAACGTTAAGCTCACCACTTCTGCAAGTTGAGCGGACATCACTTTATCTTCTTCTCAGCTCAAAACAAATTGAACTTTCTCAAAATTTAAAGTCAAAATTAATATCAGGATAAACAGAGTGAGAGATGTAATGCGTGACAATACACGTTCAAAAGGCTTTTCATTAATTGAATTAATGATTGTAATTGCAATTATTGGCGTACTTGCTGCAGTTGCCATTCCCACCTACAAAAATTATGTCATCAAAAGCAAAGTTTCTAAAATGGTTGAACATGCAACTGTTTTCAAAACCACTATGGAAGAACATATCGACACTGTAGGTCCATTAACATCACCTTGTGAATTAAATTCTATTTCGGCACCAGCTAATAATTCTATAGTCTTTGTTAGTTTACACGGTGATGGTTGTTATATAGAGGTGGCATCCAGTCAAGAACAAATTGGGTTGGATGATAGCTATGGAGGTTACATTTCCTTCATGTTAAAACCAACGAAAGTAGATAATGGTTTTATTTGGAGATGTATGTTATGGAGCCCTGCTAGGCTTCCTGACGCTAGTATTGTCCCTCAAGGATGCATGCCAGGTACATTTGGTGATCCTAACTGGCTTGATCTTTACTATAATTAGCATCCCCTGAAAAACTACTCTTATACACTATTTAAGTGCATTCATTAAAACGCTAAACTTACTATTTCTGCAAGCTCTTCCGCAAGTTGTGTGACCATCACTTTATTTTCGCCTTCTACCATGACTCGAACCACAGGCTCTGTGCCAGAAGAACGCAATAAAACCCGACCTTGTCCGCTCAAACGATCCTCAACCGCTTTAATGGCGGCTTGGATTTTTGGATGATCCATAATGTTAACAGTATTTGTCATGGGAACATTGATTAATGTTTGCGGATACTTGATCATTCCCTGTCTTAATTCCTGTAACGATCGCCCGGTACAACACATCACTGCTAATACTCGAAGGGCTGAAATAATTCCATCCCCTGTCGTATTTGCATCCAAACAAATAATATGACCGGAAGACTCGCCTCCTAAATTCCACGCATTTTTTTTAAGCATTTCTAAAATATGACGGTCACCTACTTTTGTTCTACAAAAAGGAATACCCGCCACTTTAAAAGCAATTTCCAAACCATAATTGCTCATGACAGTACCTACCACGCCCCCTTTTAAGCGTTCGGTCTTGGCATACCAGTTAGCAATAATAAACAGTATTTCATCACCGTCTACCACACATCCTGTTTCATCTACCATGATAACACGGTCACCATCACCATCTAAGGCAATTCCCGCCTGCGCTTTTTCATTAACAACAGTTTCTGCTAACCATTCAGGATGGGTAGAACCACAACCCTCATTAATATTAAAACCATTGGGATTAACCCCCATTTCAATGACTTCAGCTCCAAGCTCTCTAAAAACACTGGGCGCAATTCTATACGTGGCACCATGCGCGCAATCTACCACCAATTTTAATCCCTGTAGATCCAATGTTGCTGGAAAAGTACTTTTACAAAATTCTACATATCGCCCCTCTGCATCACGAACTCGAGTGGCTTTACCTAATGATCTAGAATCTACGGTCACCATGGGATCTTCCATAGCACTTTCGATCGCATATTCCATATCATCCGACAATTTAGTTCCTTCGTTTGAGAAGAATTTCACACCATTATCGTAATAGGGATTATGAGAAGCACTAATAACAATACCAATATCCACTCTAAGGGCGTGGGTTAAATGAGCAATGCCCGGTGTTGGCATAGGACCTAACAATAAAGTGTCTACTCCTGCAGCAGAAAGTCCAGCTTCTAATGCAGATTCAAACATATAGCCTGAAACGCGGGTATCCTTACCAATTAATACTTGACGCCTGGCATGAGCATTTTTTCCAAGAACCTTTCCAACTGCCCAGCCTAATTTTAAAAACCAATCCGCCGAAATGGGAGGTTCTCCCACACGACCACGTATACCATCTGTTCCAAAGTATTTTTTCATAAAGGATCAATTATTGTTCGTTTGCAGCAGGATCACCCATAGAAGGATCTGCTCGAGTTACGATGGGTTTTTCGGTGTCCAACACTGATTTTTTAGGATCCCCTTTATTATTACCTTCATTCCAATCAGAGGGTTCACGAGGCGTTCGACCTTCCATGGCGTCTCTAAGTTGATCAGCATCAATGGTTTCATATTTCAACAACGCATCGGCCATCAAATGAAGGGTATCCATTCTTTCCAATAAAATCTGTTTGGCCAATTGATAATTGCGATCCACTATTTGGCGAATTTCTTCATCAATCACATGTGCAGTTTCATCGGACATTTCCTTACGTTTTGTCATGGAATGCCCTAAGAAAACTTCCCCATCTTCCTCACCATAGGTTAATGGCCCTAAACGATCTGATAATCCCCAACGAGTAACCATATTGCGAGCAATATCTGTTGCACGTTTAATATCATTGGAAGCCCCGGTAGTAACACTCTCTTTACCAAAGATTAATTCTTCTGCCAAACGCCCTCCAAACAGGCTCGCGATCTGGCATTCTAAACGCAGCTTACTGTAGCTGTAACGATCTCCTTCAGGTAAAAACAAAGTTACCCCTAAAGCTCGTGCCCGTGGAATAATACTCACTTTATAAACGGGATCATGTTCAGGAACAGTCAACCCAACAATCGCATGTCCCGCTTCGTGATATGCCGTTAGCTTACGTTCACTTTCACTCATCACCATAGAGCGACGTTCGACACCCATCAATATTTTATCTTTGGCTTTTTCAAATTCCATCATTTCAACGGTTCGTTTATTCGCACGTGCTGCAAATAATACCGCTTCATTTACTAAATTAGCTAAATCTGCTCCTGAAAACCCAGGCGTTCCTCTAGCAATTACACGAGCATCCACATTATCCGATGCCGGAACTTTACGCATATGAACTTTTAAGATTTGTTCTCGTCCGCGGATATCTGGTAACCCAACAGAAACTTGTCGATCAAAACGGCCTGGTCTTAACAATGCAGGATCTAACACATCCGGCCGATTGGTTGCCGCAATCACAATAACGCCTTCATTGCCTTCAAACCCATCCATCTCTACCAATAATTGGTTTAAGGTTTGTTCACGCTCATCATGTCCGCCCCCTAATCCAGCACCTCGATGGCGACCCACTGCGTCAATTTCATCTATAAAAATAATACACGGTGCATGTTTTTTCGCCTGTTCAAACATATCTCGTACTCTAGAGGCACCAACCCCTACAAACATTTCAACAAAATCAGACCCCGAAATGGTAAAGAAGGGAACTTTGGCTTCTCCAGCAATCGCCCTTGCCAATAAAGTTTTACCCGTACCTGGCTGGCCAACCATTAACACACCTCTTGGAATGCGCCCACCTAAATTTTGAAATTTAGCAGGATCTCTTAAGAACTCGACCAATTCAACCACTTCTTCTTTGGCTTCATCGATACCTGCAACATCTGCAAAAGTCACTTTAATCTGATCTTCGCCTAAAAGACGCGCACGACTGCGACCAAAGGACATTGCACCCCGGCCTCCACCGCCACCTTGCATTTGACGCATAAAAAATATCCACACGCCAATAAATAGAATAATAGGAAACCAACTTACAAAAATATTCATCAATAAGCTTGGTTGTTCTGGGGGTTTGCCCTTAACTATCGCGCCATTTTCAACCAAGTTATTCATAACGGATTCAGACATAATTGGGATATACGTTGTAAAAGGTTTATCATCTTGAGTAAACCCGCTAATATTTCGATCTTCTACCGTAATTTGTTTGATATCACCCGATTTCGCTTTCTCTAAAAACTGAGAATAAGCCAATTTAGTTACCTGTTTTTGCGGCGGCCCAAAGTTTGTAAAAACAGACATGAGCACTAACGCAATCACTAACCACAACACTAGATTTTTAAGCATATCGTTCAAGGTATTCACCCCTCGCACTAAAACCGATTTGATGACCCTTTGCCAAGACATAAACCTCTCGAGATTCTTTACGAGAAGCCTTTGGCTTACGGATCACCACCTGATTAAACCGACCTTTGAGTTCAGTAACATATTCCTGAAATCCAAGTCCCTGAAAGATCTTAATTAATAAAGATCCTTCCTTTTCCAATACTCTTTCGGCAAATAATATTGCCAGTTCAGCTAATTCTATGGCTCTTGCCTGATCCACCGCTGCTATCCCACTTAGATTGGGTGCCATATCTGAAATAACCAGTGCAACCTTCTTTCCTTCCAATCTGGAAACCAATTCCAACAATACGTTTTCTTGTTGAAAATCTCCTTGTACTATATCGACCCCATTCATGGGTTCAATAGGTAAAATATCGCTCGCAATCACTTTTCCTTCTTGACCTACATAGTGAGAGGCAACTTGAGACCAACCCCCGGGCGCTGCGCCTAAATCAACTACTGTCATCCCTTTAGTAAAAATCTTATCTCTTTGCTGAATTTCGATTAATTTATACGCAGCCCTAGATCGATACCCTGCTTCTCTCGCTTGCAGAACATAATAATCAGAATGCTGCCTTTCTAACCAGCGTCTACTGCTTTTACTTTTGGCTTGACTCTTGGCCTTCATTATTAAAACTCATCGAATTGCGTTAGAATAGTAATCCATTATAAGGAGTATCAAGCCCATATGTCACTAACCACTCAGGCTAAAAGATCATTAGTTGCTGCTGCCCACCCCCTTCGTCCTATTGTTAGTATAGGCAAAGAGGGCTTAACCGAGAACCTTTTTGCGGAAATTGACCGCGCCCTTTATGACCATGAGCTTATTAAGGTGCGTATTCAAGAGAAATTGGGGAAGGCTGAAAAATCAGACATTGCCACCAAGGTATGTGTGCAGGTGAAGGCGGAATGCCTTAAAATAATAGGGCATATTTTGATTTTGTATCGAAAATCCGATAAGAAAAAGGCTAAAAGCTAAATGTAGCTAACCTCTGAAACTTCGTAAGAAACGACACCGCCAGGGGCAGTCACTTCCACGGTATCACCCTTATGCTTGCCAATAACGGCTCGAGCAATGGGTGATGTGATAGAAATCTTACGTATTTTAAGATCCGCCTCGTCTTCCCCTACGATTTGGTAAACCACTTCCTGCTCAGAATCCAAATTAAGCAAAGTCACAGTTGATCCAAATACCACTTTTCCTTCATTTGTTAAGTTGGTTATATCAATAACCTGGGAGTGAGCCAGCTTATGCTCAATTTCTCGGATCCGGCCTTCTATAAAACTTTGTTGCTCCTTTGCAGCATGGTATTCAGCATTTTCTTTTAAGTCGCCATGGCCACGGGCTTCAGCAATAGCAGCTATCACTCTGGGACGAGCCACCGATTTCAATTCTTTAAGCTCAGCTCGTAATTTCTCTAAGCCTATTACTGTCATGGGTATTTTAGTCATATCATTTAACCTATTAAGTTATTCTCCCTCTTCCGCTTGCGGAAGAGGACTCTTCTCTTTTTACCATGTTTATCGAAGAAATCACAACTAAGCCGTATTCTACTTATTACCCTGAAAATTAAATAGTTAGTTGCTGAACATTTTTACAGTATTGTGTAAAAATATCGAAGCTTGTATATTGACTTGGTTCAGTTGGCTTATATAAATTAAGTCGTTTTAATTCGAATTCACATAGAGATTGAAAAAGCGAGGTTTAACATCATGAATAAAAGAACCGACAAGCGAGTCCGTTTGATCGAAGCTGCAGATAAATTATTTTACGAACAAGGGGTTAATGTGACCACGCTTGCCAATATTGCCGCACTGGCCGAAGTACCCTTAGGAAATGTGTATTATTACTTCAAATCCAAGGAATCTATTGTATTAGCCGTTATTGAGGGTAGACGCCAATCTATCCAAGCACAATTCCAAGCATGGAACGAGCTAAATAACAAAGAGCGCCTGAAGTCCTTGATTGAACTAAATGCGACCCAAGGTGAACAAGCCGCCTCCTTTGGCGATTGGCTTGGAAGCTTGTGTCAGGAACTGTGTAAACAGAACGGTGAAATTTCAACCGCTGCTGGATCCCTCTTAAAAGACGTTCTTAATTGGTGTGAAACCCAATTTAAAGAAATGGGAAAAGGGGAAAAGTCGCATACACTGGCTTTATCACTGCTTTCTGGCCTTCAAGGCATTAGTTTGTTGACCCTGACTTTCAAAGATCGACAAGTCACAGAACAACAAAGTCACTATTTGATCAATTGGTTAGGATCGGTTTAATAGAGCTCAATGCTTTTAAACCTCTAACCCTCCCTTTTCTCTCCCTCCCTTCCATTCAAGGCAGGGAGAGAAAATTTTTCTGCCTTTAATCATGTACTTCCAAAAATCATACTTTATCCACAGTTTATTCACTTGACGCCTGCCGTTCATTATCCCAGAATACATATATGTTGTGTGTTTGAAAAAATAAAAACCACAAGATATTGGGTTACCTACCAATAGCTGTATGACTTAAATTCTGGAGATTTTCTATGTATATTGACTCGACAAATGCACAAACCTTGAACCCAACCCCCCTTCATATTACTCCAGGCACTTTAACCGTCATAAAACGAACTGGAAAAATATCCCCCTTTGATCCTACCCGTATTTCACTGGCCATTACCAAAGCCTTTTGGGACGTAGAAGGAGACAGCGTATCTTCTTCTTCACGGATCACCGACATTGTGCACCGTTTAACCGAAGAAGTGGTACAAGCCTTAACTCGCCGACTTCCGACAGAAGGTGGGCCCGTACATATAGAAGCTATTCAAGATCAGGTCGAACTGGTCTTGATGCGACATGAACACCATCAAATTGCTCGCTCTTATGTTTTATATCGGGAAGAGCATCGTAAGCGAAGAGAAAGCGAAAAAGCTAAAATCGGAAAACCAAGTGAAACAACCCTTTCCATTACCTTAGAGAATGGCGAACGAGTCCCATTAGACACAGCAGCGCTTGAAGCTACTATTTCTGAAGCTTGTGTCAATCTATCCGACGTTAGCTATGAACCCATTCTGAAAGATACCATTAGAAACCTCTTCGATGGCGTTCACTTAAAAGATGTAAGGCAGGCTCTTATCATGACTGCCCGTACCCTAATCGAACAAGAACCGAACTACAGTTATGTTGCAGCTCGTTTATTGCTAAAAGATTTGCAGCACGAAGCATTACGCTTTTTAGGTCTTCCCCTTCCTAAAACCCATGCGGAAATGGCAAGAGAGTATCCCTTGGCTTTAGCCAACACGATTCAAAAGGGTATCGAGCTTGAACTTCTAGATCCAAAACTACAAGCCTTTGATCTGGATAAACTATCTCGCGCCATTAAACCAGAGCGGGATCTGCAATTCACCTATCTGGGACTGCAAACGCTTTATGATCGTTATTTTTTACATAGCCATGGCACCCGATTTGAAATACCCCAGATCTTTTTTATGCGAGTGGCTATGGGGCTTGCCATTGCTGAGTCTGAAAAAGAACGCCGAGCCATTGAGTTTTACGATTTACTATCCACTTTTGATTATATGAGTTCCACGCCAACTTTATTTAATTCGGGAACACCCCGATCCCAGCTTTCGAGTTGTTTCTTAACCACAGTTCCAGATGATTTATCTGAAATTTACAATGCCATCAAAGATAATGCTTTGTTATCCAAGTTCGCAGGTGGACTTGGCAATGACTGGACTCCTGTTAGAGCGATGGGCGCACACATTAAAGGCACCAACGGTAAATCTCAAGGGGTTGTACCCTTCTTGAAAGTCGCCAATGACACCGCTGTTGCTGTTAATCAGGGTGGTAAACGTAAAGGCGCGCTGTGTGCTTATCTGGAAACTTGGCACTTAGACATCGAAGAATTTATTGAACTTCGTAAAAACACCGGTGATGACAGACGCCGTACCCATGATATGAATACAGCAAACTGGATCCCCGATCTGTTTATGAAACGCGTGGTTGAAAATAAAGAATGGACACTTTTTTCTCCCAACGATGTCCCAGATCTACATGATCTCTATGGGGATGATTTTGAACGAGCTTATACAGAATATGAGGCCAAAGCAGATCGCGGCAATATCAAAAATTTCAAAAGACTCTCTGCTCTAAACTTATGGCGTAAAATGCTGGGAATGTTGTTTGAAACAGGCCATCCCTGGATCACTTTTAAGGATCCTTGCAATCTGCGCTCACCACAATCTCATGCGGGTGTTATTCATAGCTCAAATTTATGCACTGAAATCACCTTGAACACTTCCCTAGATGAAATTGCAGTTTGTAATTTAGGCAGTATTAATCTTGCACAACATGTTACCGAGGCAGGTTTGGATACAGACAAGCTAAAACGCACCGTCAAAACAGCTATCCGCATGTTGGACAACGTTATTGACATTAATTATTATGCTGTGATCCAAGCCAGACGTTCTAATTTACGCCATCGTCCCATTGGACTTGGAATTATGGGCTTTCAAGATGCGCTCTACAAATTAGGATTTTCCTATGAATCTGAAGAAGCTGTAGAGTTTGCAGATCGCTCCATGGAACACATTAGCTATGCTGCCATTCTAGCTTCTTCAGAATTAGCAGAAGAACGCGGTGTTTACCCAACTTTTGAAGGATCTCTTTGGAGTAAAGGGATACTGCCTATTGATTCCATCGAACGTTTGCAAGAAACCCGAGGGATTTATCTTGATCAAGATAGAAGCCAAACCCTCGATTGGAAATCGCTTCGTAACAAGGTTCAAAGTTCTGGAATGCGCAATTCCAATGTTTTAGCTATTGCACCTACCGCAACCATCTCAAATATTTGCGGTGTCTCACAGTCCATTGAGCCCACCTACCAAAACTTATTTGTTAAATCCAATTTATCTGGCGAATTTACGGTAATCAATCCATATTTAGTCGAAGATTTGAAAAAAATTGGATTGTGGGATGTTACCATGGTAAAAGATTTAAAGTACTTTAATGGTAGTGTACGTTCTATAGACCGTATTTCAGAAGAACTTAAATCCAAATATGCCACTGTATTTGAAATTGATGCAAAATGGTTGATTGAAGCAGGCTCAAGAAGGCAAAAGTGGATAGATCAAGCGCAATCGCTTAATCTATATATCAACGCCCCTTCCGGAAAGAAGCTTGATATTCTCTATCGAACTGCTTGGTTAAGAGGATTAAAAACCACTTATTACCTGCGAAGTTTGGGAGCAACTGATACTGAAAAGTCGACTATTTATGATGGCGCACTAAACGCAGTGCAACTATCTACTGAAACTGTGGGTCAAGTTTGTTCCATTGATGATCCAGATTGCGAAGCTTGTCAGTAATTTTTGTGAACTAAAAGAGGAATAATTATATGTTAACCGATGCTGTTGCAACCACACCGAAAATCACCGGTTTAGAATCTTTAGACTTTGGCGCTGCTCGTATACGAGTCGACGACAAAAAAATCATCAATTGTTTTGCTGATCTCAACCAATTGGTTCCTTTTAAATATGATTGGGCATGGGATAAATATTTAAAGGCCTGCGCCAATCACTGGATGCC
>JBEICO010000027.1:0-11557 GCA_040383965.1 Francisellaceae bacterium | reverse complement strand
TCAGAAGCAATTAAAAAAGCTTCAAGCGATTTATTAACAATCTATGAAATTGAAAAATATCATGGCTCAAAATCAACCTATGCTAGAGCACTACATTTTACAGACAATGTAAACCAAGAAATTGAAAGCGCAATACGAAGAACATGGGAAAGCACTCAGGACAGATTATCATCCTCAGATAAAAAACAAGTCATGATGGAGAATTGATATGCAAAGCGATAAACCTAAAACAGCCATTGCTGAAATGCTTAAACAAGTAAAAAACTCTTCATCTCCTCATGAAGGTAGTGAGATCCAAATATTAAAAAAAAATTCGGAATTTAAATACTATGAAGAAATGACTCAAAAAAATGGTAACAGTATTATTAAAATCGACACTAAAGATTGTACTCTGTGGGAATTCAAAGATAGACCTTCTACGGATTTGGGAGACATAAATTCACTAGCAGACGATATAAAATTACACGGTCAAACACAACCTGGCATAGTAAGGGTTTTAAAAAATAACAGGCATGATAAAAAGTATGAAATTATTGTTGGAGAAAGAAGATGGCGAGCTTGTGAAAAGGCAAATATTGCTTTTTCTGCAATAATTTGTAACTTTAATGATCAAGAAGCCGCGATAATTCAAGCATCAGAAAATTTGCAACGCAAGGATTTATCTGATTATGCTAAAGGTATGAATTATGCAAAGTTAATTGATAACTCAATTATAACTCAGGTCGAATTACAAAAAAAACTTAATATATCTAAAGCAACAATGAGTGCGCTACTTTCTTTTATTGCTATTCCATCTCCAATAATAAAAGCGATTGAAGATTTATCTAAGGTCTCCGCAAACGTTGCCTCTTTAATTAGAGCATACGCAAACAAAGGAGAGCAATACATTGAAGCAATAATTAATATATCCTCTAACATTAGGAGTGGTATTGGTGGTCAGCAATTTAAAAAATTAATTGATTCAGCTCTTGCTTCCAATGCATCACAAAAAATTGAAAAATTAACAATCAAAGATAATGGTGGTAAAGAGTTATTTACATTAAAAATAACGAACTCAAAAGTGTGTGAGATACGCCTGGTGAAACAAATTCAAAACACTAATAAGTTTGTAAAATTACTTACTGAATGTGTTGCTAAAGATGTGGAAGAATCTAGCCTTGTTCGGAGATCCGAACAAGTTTTATAAATTTTAGGAGATAAAAATATTATGAAAGATTAAAATGATCGCCCCAATGTATTCCAGCACATTGGGGCCCTTCAATACACGGCGCTTGCCAGTAAAAAAGGATAATAATTGATCAACATCTTCATATTAGCCTTTTTATTATATCTGGTCAAGCATGTTTCAAATTGTTTTTATCCACATTTTTTTGTGGTAAATGGAGTGTTGTCTATGAAAAAAGAACCAGAACTTGTTTGTACGCTTGAGGATTATCGATTAATTAGAGAAACCAAGGAGTATAGGCACACGCCGTTTGGTTTTAGGGAACATATCTGCAAAGATAAAAAACTAACTCAAACTGCCAAGCTTGCTTGGATAGTGCTCTCAGATTATTCAGTTTTTAGCCCGGATTTTAAAATTCATATGTCTTTGCGAACCCTGGGAAACAAGATTGGGAAAGACAAGCGAACCGCCAAACGGGCTTTAGAAGAGCTGGAACATCATGGTTATATCCAAACCAATTTACAAGATCCAAAGAATGGCATTGAAAGCACAGTTATTTGGGTGCGTTTTCCAGAAGAGGCCGTGCAAGCCATTATACAAAAGCCCGATCGCAAAACCCAACGAACAGAGCATAGAGCTTTGAGTATTGTTAACCCCATCCATCCTAAAATACAGGTTTCCATCCCCTTGGTTGAAAAAGAAGCTGCTGACACTCCTTTGCCATCCATCATTCCCACTGAGAACAAATCAGATCTCATGGACTCTATCGTCTCCACTAAGGATACTGTTTCCATTTCTAGTGGGGCACCTGCGCTACCGGGTGGGGCATTCTTGTCAGGGAGGGTGGCGCTGGCGCCACCCTTTAATACTAATAACAATACTAAACCAATTACTAAAATAACAAATAACAAGGCTAGCGCAGATACACCGCACAAACTCAGTTCAATTACTAGATTATTGGAGTTAGAATGTTTATTTTTAAAATTTGTTGAGCGGGCAAATGTTTTAAAAGCAGAGGGGTTAGAAGGCTCAGAGCTACAAACCAAGTTATGGGAACCCTACCTAAACCCAGAGAAAAATCTTATTCAACGTTTTGAAAGCATTCACCTGGGATTATCTCAAAAACCCTGGAACGTCAGGGAAGCTCTGCAGGTTAACGACCAGTACAACGAAGTTTTCAGGGAAGCTAGGGTAAATGGCCTAAGCCCCTTACAAGCCACAACGTTTGCTAATAATGCTTTTGAAAATTCAAAGATTGAACTTAAAAACACCTTGCAATGGGCAATGGTGCAGCTCGCTGATATATTAACTCCACCTAAAAAACCAGAGTCTAAAGCGGTTGTGATGAACTTAAGCAATCCCAAACGCTTACCCATTACAAAGCTGCAAGTTCATAGAATTGCCTCTAGGTTACAGCGAGCCTTTGAGGGTAACGAACTTAAAGCCATTCAAGAACCAGAGCTTGAAACCCTTGTCTCTCAGTTGATTTACCATGCAGAACATTGGGCACCGAAAGTCATTCATTTTAAAAACGAGGAAGAGCGTATTAACATTGCTGTCAACGTTGCTTTGAAACGAATGAAGGTGGGTAATTGGTCTGCTCCTTACGGCTGGGTTAAGCAAAATATCTTACAGCGAGAACAAGAAGCAAAGGTTTATGCGGGCGCCTTATGTTAGTAAAAAACAAGGCGTCAACCTTACCTGAAACCAAAAGCCCACTAACCAAATCTTTTTTGAAATGGGCTGGCGGTAAATGGGCGGTTTTACCAAAGCTAAAGAGTATTTTGCCTGAGGGGAAACGACTCATTGAACCTTTTTGTGGCTCCGGGGTGGTGTCATTTAATTTAAAATACCCAAAATATCTGTTAGCAGATACGAATGCTGATTTAATCAGGTTGTTTTCTTATCTCAAACAAGACAAACTAAAATTTATTCGGTATTGTCAGAAATACTTTACGCCGGAATTTAATAGCAAAGCTGTTTTTTTAGAGTTAAGAGACACTTTCAACACTACTCAAAATGCTCGGTTAAAGGCTGCTTTGTTCTTGTATTTAAACAAACATGCCTTTAACGGATTATGTCGCTTTAACAGCAGTGGGGACTTTAATGTGTCATTCGGAAAATATAAGAAGCCCTATTTTCCTGAAAAAGAGATGGTTTTATTTGCAGAGTTTGCAACGGATGCTGATTTCAGAAGCGAGGACTTTGTAAGCGTGATGCAACAGGCTAGAAGAGGGGATGTTGTTTATTGCGATCCACCCTACACCCCCCTATCAAAAACCGCGAACTTCGTTAGCTATGGCGCAGAGGTTTTTTCGTACGACAGACATTTAGAGTTGGTTGACATAGCAAAAAAATTGCGTAAAAAAGGCGTTTTTGTGGCCATATCAAACCACGATTCAGCAGCAACCCAAAAGCTGTATCATGGGGCAAGGATCTACACATTTAAGGTGCAGCGTTATATTAGCTGCAAGGGTAACAACCGAGGGAAGGCATCGGAGTTAATTGCTGTCTATGAATAAAATAAAAACCTCAGGAGGTATTGCTAATAGCTCTGGCAACACCTTAGAAATGACTGTTGCAACCATATTGATCTCTAAAGGGTTTGAAAACGTTGCCTATGGCGAGTGGCTTAAAACCCCCACCCAATATTCTGAAGAGCTCATCTTAAAAAATGTACCCTACCAGACTATTTATGGACACAAGGGAACCACTGAATTTTTATTAAAATCCAGAAAACATCAGTTAGAAACTAGAATAGAATGTAAATGGCAACAATCGGCAGGCAGCGTTGATGAAAAATTTCCTTATCTTTACCTGAATTGTGTTTTACAGGTGCCCGAAGAACATATTATTATTGTTCTGGACGGCAATGGTGCAAAAGAGGGCGCTGTTAACTGGTTAAAGGAAGCCTGTTATAAGAGACTCTTGGATACTAAGAAGCAAATTCAAGTCATGAGCTTGGTGGATTTTATGGGTTGGGCCAACACCACTTTTAGGTAACAGAGGGGGTTAGTACAAAAGATGTTGAAGTTAAGAGCAAATAAAGCATCCCCCCTCAACGCAAGGGGTAAAAAATGAACTGGTTAGAAATATTGCCAGAATCTTTAAAAGTGCAGAATTTAACTTTGCAAGAATGTAGAAACTTTAAACATTTTTACAATGTTCTTAATCGAGAAGTGAGGGGCCCTGTTGGATTTCAAAGATTTCACAAATTATTACTGTTGCTTTTAATGTATGGAATTGCATGTGTTGAAGATAAGAAATTTCCTGCACTCAATAACTGTTGGAATTCTCTAAGTCCTTTATTTTTGACACCCGAGTATGATAGCGAATGGTTTGTTCATTGCTGGATTTTTTGTGATTTTCCCCTCGATCCAAAAACAGATAAGGTGTTGTTAGATTATTTTGTTGAGGATTCCTTAGGGCAATCTGATTTAAATCGAGAAACACGACAAGATTTAATACAGTTTCAGGCTATTATGAAATCTAGCCGCCTAGGTCTTTATCAAGGGATTTTGAGCACTTCAAAAGTAACAAAGTACAAGGAGTTATTCACCAACAGGGTTATTAGTACGGTAAGAAGCTGTCCAGAGTACGAGTCAGGGGAGATTTTTGTTGCGCGCATTATTTATTACCTAGGAGACAGCTTTACCATCCATGATTCCAGATCTTATCCTCCCGAATATAAAACCATGCTTGAGGATATGGTTGAAAACAAGTTGTTTTTCATTTCAGAAACTAAAAATTTATCTGATGACTATGAGCGTTTTATGAAGTTAGCAGGACCTTATTGGATGTCTTGCACACACCCTGGAGATGTTCAGATTTTAGATCCAGATGAATATTTACGATATTACTAGAATACAGATGGCGTTAAAAAATTAGCAAGGAGACTGAACATTGAGTGAACAAGATTTTAAAAAAGTGGCACGAAAAAATAACCCTCAAGATTTAATTGAAGAGCTGGTGATTATTGCGGAAATTTTGCAAGACTCCAATACCATGCTTAGAAAAGAGAGCTTGAAGATCCCGTTTTTAAAACAGGCAATCAAAGAGTTGCAACATGAATTGAGCCGTACGTCAAAGAAGCAGCTTTTTAAACCAAGAGATGTTGATGAGCAGGCGAGAACAGAGTTAAAACCTTTATCATTTGTCACCCAATACAATGGTCACAAAAGAACATCTTCTGCGGTGGCGGCAGAGGTAAGCAAGAATAAGGTGACAAATCTAAATTAGAAGGAACCTTTTAACGCTTTAGCAAAAGGCTATGGTTTGCATATAAGGATGTTTGTATGAATGACTTTGTTATCTTAGATTTTGAAACAACCGGGCTTTCTCCTGAATATGCAAGAATTATAGAAGTGGGTGCCGTTGTTGTTCAAAATAACAAGATTGTCGGTAAATTATCTCAACTTATGGATCCGGGTTGTTATATTCCTGATTTTATAACTGAAATCACCGGAATTACTCCTCAGATGGTAAGAGGGCAGCCAACACCAGAAAAGACCATGTTAAGGCTCAAGAAGTTTATTGGAAATAAACCGATTTTGGCTCACAATGCTTCATTTGATCAAAAGTTTTTAATATCTGAAATGCAGAACGTAGGCGTTCAAATAAGAAACAAATTTTTGTGTACTTTAAAATTGTCCAGGAGGTTGATTAACACCTCTCCAGATTACAAACTGTCCACCTTGGTGTCTCATTTAAAGATAAAACTTCCAAAGCAACACAAGGCGCATCGAGCGCTGGATGATGTTAGGAGCACTTTTCATCTTTGGTGTCATCTGAAAAAGCAGGTTTCAAATCATATCAATTCTGAGCCGAGCTTTGAATTAATGCGAAAAATTGAACAGTGTCCAAAGGACAAGATCAAATATTTTTTGGGCAAACATGTTGTGGCTAAAAGCATCTAAAAATAAGAATGTTGGCGGCGAGTTTTACTTGAAATAGTGAGGAAAAAAATGACAAAAGATCATATTGGCAGGAATGAACCTTGTTCGTGTGGCAGTGGTAAAAAATACAAAAAATGTTGTTTGGCAAATATTGTGGTACCTGTTGATTTTGCTTGGAGAAGGTTGCGTCAATTAGAAGGTAAAGTAGTAGATCAGCTATTGCCTTATGTTATGAAGAAACTACCAAGTGTTGTCTTAGAGACTGCTCGCTCAGAGATTTATCCTGAGAAGTTGCCAGAAGAGATTGATGAGGAGTTATTGTTTTCACATTTCTTTCTTCCTTGGTTTATATTTAGTTGGATCCCAAAAGCTGATTTTGGGTTAGAGAAATTTTTACCAGGACAGCCTTTGGCTTTACAATATATTAATCAGTATGGTTCTAAGCTCACTCAAGAGGAAAAATCTTTTATTCAAATATTATGTGATTCTCATTATAGTTTCTTTTCTATTTTAAACGTCGAGCCTGGACAGTTTTTAGAAATAAAAGATATTATTCTCGGAGATCATTATCACATTAAGGAAAAGATGGGGAGCCAGATACTTAGCAGAGGAGATATTGTTTTTAGTCGAGTTTTAACCATGGGCGATCAATCTATTTTTATTGGTATGGCACCTTTTATTGTTCCTGCGCCTAGCCATGGCGGTTTATTGCTTTTGAGAGATGAAATAACCAAGATAAGTCAGAAAAAACTTTCTAAGAAGTTGATTAGGGTAGAGTTTGAAGATGTGCTGATTAACTGTTTTTTCATGATCTTGAAAGATTTCTATAATAATAAGACTCCTACATTTGCGAATACAGACGGAGATCTGTTTCAAAGCTGTAAGGCTTATTTTACACTTAATATTTCTCCAAAGCAGGCATTCATGAAGTTATTATCTTTGACATTATCAGATGATCCAGATGAATTTTTACAAGATGCCACAAAAAACACCAAGGGAGAAATTATGAGGGTTGAATTTCCTTGGTTGAGACTGGGAAATGCGCTCCACAAGGAATGGGATAATACTGTTATGGGCCACTTTAAGATCAAGGGAAACAAGCTTATTTTGGAAACCAATTCAGAGCCTAGAATCAAAAAAGGAACAGAGTTAATAAGGAAATATTTACAGGGAGATGCGGTGTATCAGAAAATGATGCTGGAGTCTGTTGGGCAGAAGATGAAAACCTTACCAACCAAGGGTCAAGGTTTCGAAGATAAATCTTCTGATTTGTTGAATTTGCCAGAGGTTAAACAAAAAATGCAGGAAATGATGCAATCCCATTGGGAACACTGGTTTGACAAACCTATTCCTATGTTGCTTAATCAAACGCCACGAGAAGCATCTAAGACCAAAGAAGGCAGGGAGCGCTTAGAGGCATTATTGTTGGTATATGAACGGACTGATTTAAAAAACAAGAATGAATTAACCAGAGCAAATATTCCTTATTTACGTGAGGAGCTTGGGCTAAGTGAAGAGATGAGTTGTTAGGGCACATGAATAACATCCCTGCAGTTATTTTAAGAGGTTTTGAATGACAAAAGAATGTCCGTCATTTCAACAAGAGTCCCATTTTTATGCTAAAGGTATTTTGTCAGATTTACAAGGAGCATGGTCTTGTCTTAGAAGTTCTGTTGTTGAGATTTCTCCGTCTGAGATGCGAGATTGCCTTATTTTTCACATTGATTGCGTATTACGGTCAATTCGAACACCCATTTCAGTCTGTAAGCGAACGCTGGTTTCACTTCTATCCGAACGGTGATTTCAGTGTTATTCGAACAGCCTGCTAAAGATCACTTCTCAAGGTCATTATTTATGAGTCCAAGGATTTCTGCAAGGGGTTTTAACCCACCGAAGAAATAAATTTACCTAGGATTATTCACAGCCTCACATATCTTTTCCGGTTCCTTTTTGGTTTTTCGAAGTGATTCTCCTTGTAACTCAAGCTTAATGGATTGATGCAATAATCTGTCTAAGATCGCATCTGCAAGAGTTGCATCGTTAAGATACTCATGCCAGTGCGATATCGGTAATTGACTGGTGATCACTGTTGAAGAATGTTGATAACGATCATCTAAAATCTCAAGCAGATCTCTTCGCCGTTCATCATCTAATTTATCAAGACCCCAATCATCTAAAACGAGAACATTTACTCTAGCAACTTGTGCTAACCATTTAGTATAGGTTCCATCAGCTTTGGCCACTTTAAGTTCATGCCAGAGCCTTGGTAAACGATAATACCGACTCGTAAAGCCCTGTAAACACGCTTTATGTGATACAGCGCAAGCAAGATAGGTTTTTCCACAACCTGTAGGGCCGGTTATAAGAAGGCTTAAATGGTTCCGGATCCATTGGCACTGCGAGAGTTCTTGCACTTTAGATTTGTTTAACCCACGCGGATGTTGGTAATCAATATTCTCAACACAAGCAGGTTGTTGGAGTTTGGCATCATGCAAACGGCGCTTAAGACGCCTATTTTCTCTAACATACCATTCACGCTCAACGAGTATCTCTAATCGTGATTCAAAATCTAAATCAGGAATAGGCTGAGCTAATTGTTCTGCAAAAGACTCTGCCATTCCTGTTAATTTTAGATGGCGTAGTTTCTCTAATGTGGGCTGATTTAACATGTGATTTCTCCTGTTGTTACTGATAATAACTTGGACCACGAATATTGTCGTGATCCGATATGGCAGTGGACACCGGTTCCGGTGATAAAGGGACGTCCTCTAGCCCCTTTTTCAAGATGGATTCAATTTGTTGGTAACGGGTTGCTCCTACAGAAAGCCCCATAGCACAAGCTTTTTCTAATCTTGAATCTGTATATCTATTTCCAAGACGTAATGTGCCAAGACATGCGCGATAAGCTTGCTCTGGAAATGCTCTCGCAGCGATCATAGCCTCAATAAAGGCGGCTGTTTCTGGACCAATTTTTTTAGCCCATCTATACATTCTTTCTGGGGTCCACTCAGTTTGTATTCGATGAGCTTCTGGCATATGTTCATTGAGCGTGCTGTAATTATAGCGTTTAAAGCTTCGTACATGCGTGGCGATTCTTATCCCCTGATAAAAACATTCAACTGTCTTTGATGTGCCACGTATTTCTACTGCTCCATGAATATATTTGTATGGCACACTATAATAGTGATCATCAAACACAAAGTGATAGTCAATATGGATCTTAGCCTTTTTCCATTCAGCATATTGATAGGGTTCAGATGGCAATGGCTTAAGGGCTGGCTTGTCTATTGTTTCATAAAGTTCCCGACGAGATACTTTCATTTTTTGAAAGGATTGATTAAGAAAAATATCCAAACGTACTTTAATAGCAGCATTAATTTCAGACAAGCTAGTGAACGTTTGATCTCGCAATGGCGCCAAAATTTGCATCTCAACACATCCCACCGCATTTTCTACTTTTGCTTTATCTTTAGGCTTTACAGCCCGAGCGGGCACAATAGCAAAACCATAATGCTCGCCTAAAGCTTGATAGTTTTGGTTGATATCTGGATCATATCGATGCGACTTTGTTACACCGCTGCGCAAATTATCAGGAACGACAATACTGGTAACGCCCTGAAAGGCTTCAAACATGTGAACATGGGATTGTGTCCAATTATGTAATTGTTGTGAGGCAGTGGCTTCAACAAAAGTAAATTGAGAAGCACCCAAAGCGCCCACAAAAATCTGAGCTTGATGGATAATTCCAGTGGTAACATCGATCCAAGGCACAGTCATTCCAGCATAATCTACAAAACATTTTTCCCCGGCCTTATGAACTTGCCGCATGACCGGGGAAATTGATTTTGAATAAGCCGTATAATTGACGCAAAAACGGGTGTAACCAATTCCGTCTGGATGAACTTGTTTATATTCACGCCACAATAGCAGTAGTGTTACAGCCTTCCTCCGCAGTTCTTTATGGACCCATTCCCAATCTGGTTGTACTCGCTTAACCACAGCTTTGTTAACCGGTAGAAAAAGTTTTTCGTATAAAAGATCTTCCGATAATCCCTCTGTCAATGGCCAAGTAATACCCGCCACTTTGGCGCGTGCAATATAATCAGACACAGTGCTAATACTAATATTCAAACTCTTTGCAATATCTCGATAACAATATTTAAGTTCGTATCGTTGTCTCAAAAGCTCACTGATTTTACGCATCGATATTTTCCCTCTCATATATGCATACCTCCAATTTGTTAGTTAAAAAACATTGGAGATAGCTTAAATCATCAACTTTGAAAAGTGAACCTCATTGAGTGTTCGATTTCGAGTGAAATCAGCGTTCGATCTAATGTGAAATGGGCGTTCGGATTAAAGTGAAATCAGTGTTCGATTTGGAGTGAAATAGGCGTTCGATTTGGGGCGTAATACTCAATTGATGAAGGAATGAGTTGGGAAAGTATTCGAGATTTAGACTGCATGAACAAAACAATTATACTTATTTCCAATATTATTCGACAAGAAAAATTAAATGAAGACATTGCTGCTTGGATGCAAGATATCCAAGAAATATTTGAAGAAGTGGTGTCTAAAATTAGAAAAGGAGAGAGGGTTTAGCAAGAATGCTTGAGAGATGCGAAAAAGATTTATTATTTAGGGTGAATTTTTAATTCGCGCATAGCATATCGAATCATTGACAATGTTGATCTTAGAGAATAATTTTCTAAAAGTAGCCCATTTAAGCCAGACTGTTTAATTTTGTTTGGGAAAGGGATCTGAGAAATGTTTTTTTCGATCCATTGTTTGACTTCTTCCTGTTCAAAATAAGATAGGCGCTCATATTGATATAAAGTCGCTTCATCGACGCCATATAAGATCTTGTTTGATGGCATTAATCACTCGTGTTTAAATTTGCCTCTATTCTTATCAGTATGACCTAAAAAAACCAGAAATTAAATAATTACTTAAAAACTCAGAGTATTTATTAACTCTCGTTAAAAAGTTTGATGTTACATGGAGAATTGCTGGCAAGTAAATAGTGTTAATGCTTACATTTTATTTTAAGCAGCGAGTGTAATGTAGAAAGCTGAGATAAAGGTTAATGGTTTTACACTCAAATCGCACTGTAGATGGCTGTATGGGTGTTTTAATTGGGAGGGCGTGCATTATGGCTACAGTTCAGAATACTTATGGTTATTTAAAAGTCACAGCATCAAGCGTTTGCCCAGAAGAAACTGAGATTGGAGTGCTAAATGAGCTAGATTTTCTTGACTATACTCCTGAGGAAATTGTTTATGCTGCTTATTGGGAAGCTTTTTTTGAGGGAGAGATCCTCAAAATACCCCAATTATAATTTTAGTGTAATAGATTAGGCTCTCCTGCGATCGTGTAGGTACTAGAAAGCTTAAGAAATAGGGGTTATAATTCTAAGCTAATAAACTAATGGGCTTGGATTTTATGACACAAATTAACATACCTTTAGACATAGATTCTCTTGAGATAACTGCACAAT
>JBEICO010000026.1:0-11613 GCA_040383965.1 Francisellaceae bacterium | reverse complement strand
TTGCTGCATAGTCAACACCGGCCAGTTTCCCCGAGCAAGGTTTCTTAGCTTCACGTAATGCTTCTTGCACAGCTTGAAATTTTGCTTGAAGTTCTACTAATTCTCTTTGGCTTGATTCAAGTCTTTGATTTAAGTCGAGTGAACCAGAATCTGCTGTTGCGGGAGAGGGTATTGATTCTGTATCTAGGGTTTGGTTTGCAAACATAATATACTCCTTTGATAAACATTGAAAAAACCAAATGCAGGTTAACAGGGGTTTGTTTTTAGTGTCAACAAAAGATGCGTGTGACTAGTGGTATTCAGATATTGTTGAGGGCTCCTCCCACAAATTTTATAACGAATTTTTAAAAAAACTTTACAAATTAGTATGTTTAAATGACTGAGGTCATTTTAGAATCAAATCACGTTGCTGCTCGCCCCCTTTCAAGGGCGCAGCGAGCAAAGCTCGCGGGGGATGTATTGCCTCGTTTATACCTAACATCCCCCCGCCACCCTTTGGGTGTCGGCACCCTTAAAAGGGGGCGAGTAACAACATAATTTCGTGGGGAGTCATCAGCTAAAAAAGTGTTGTTTGCCCTCTCCCAATTTTGGGAGAGGGTGGCGCGAAGCGCCGGGTGAGGGTTATCAGGATTAAAAAACTAGTTTATCCAAACCAAAGTTCCGGTAGGCACTTCGTTAAAGAGATGAATCACATCATCTGCGCTCATATGAACACAGCCTTTGGTGCTGGGAGCACCCAACTTCCATTCCATGGTGGTGCCATGAATATAGACGGCCCTTACTTCTGAATCCACTATTCTACCAAGACTATCGCGGCCTTTATTAAAACCAGGCTGCAGACCTTCTAGTCTTAAAATCCGGGTAGATATATAGTCTTTGCGGTGTTGATTTTTGGGTTGAGGGCGCCAAGCAGATCCGACATACTGTCTGCGATGAAAAATCCCATAGCGAGGCACTCCGTCACCAATTTTTTCATTAATACGGTGTAACCCTTGAGGTGTCTGGTAGGTGTTCACTCTTTGTCCGATCCCACGCTTACTGGTCGAAATCGTGTAGGTCTTTTTAATTTTTTCATTTTCTAAGATGGTTAAAGTTTGATTTTGTGTGTCGACCAACACCATTCTGGGTGTGGGTTGCACCCCCAGGGAAGAAATATGCTGAACCAACTGTTCAGGCTGTACTCGAGGCACTGCCGAGGTTGTGGCACATCCACACAGCCCAAGGAGTAGAGTAATCTCGATAAAAAGCCGTCGACACCCCTGTATTTTCATTATTTCGCTCCTTTTTATATTTAATCATAGTTTGAAAAAGTCTAGCGTGGGTTGATGGTATTCAAAAGTGATCCGTAGGGTCAACTTCCTTTTTATTTGCCATTTTAGTTTATTTCTGGTTACAATAGGCCTCTTTTTACTGGAAGTTAAAACCAGTATCTCCTTGCTTCATTTACTTAGTAGAGAAGCTAACTTAATCCATAAGGAGTTTTGATGAGACACTATGAAGTTGTTTTAATGGTTCACCCGGACCAAAGCGAGCAGGTCCCAGCCATGGTAGAGCGCTATCGTGCGATTGTGGAAGGCAAAAGCGGGAAAATTCATCGCTTAGAAGATTGGGGTCGCAGACAATTGGCGTATCCTATCCATAAGCTTCACAAAGCCCATTATATTCTGATGAATATTGAATGTGATCAACAACCTCTAGAAGAGTTAACGAATGCATTTCGTTTTAATGATGCGGTTATTCGACACGTGATTTTAAGTCAGGAGGAAGCTGTTATAGAGCTTTCGCCGTTGATGCGGGAAAAAGATGAACGCACAACCGGAGGACCTAGACATCGAGGATCTCGGGATCGAGGTTACGATGGGAATGATGATGAGATCTTCGAATCTGAAGAAGATCAACAGATGGTTGGGTAATTTTACCGTTCAATAGATTGAGGAGTTTACTGCATGGCACGTCAATTTCGTCGAAGAAAATATTGCCGTTTTTCGGCAGCAGATGTTAAACAGATTGATTATAAAGATTTGGCAACATTAAGAAGTTATATCACTGAAAGTGGTAAAATTGTGCCAAGTCGCACGGCCGGGACTAAAGCTCGTTATCAGCGCCAGCTTTCAAGAGCAATTCGATTAGCGCGATATCTGGCTTTATTGCCTTATTGTGATCAACATTAATTCTGCGAAAAAAGGGGTTACATATTGTGGATATTATCTTATTAGAAAAGGTCTCCAAAGTGGGGGATTTCGGTGATAAAAGTTCGGGTAAAAGCTGGGTTTGAACGCAACTTTTTGATCCCAACAGGAAAAGCACTTCCTGCGACTAAGAAAAATGTAGAATTTTTTGAAATACGTCGCGCTGAATTAGAAGCGGCTCAAAATCAACGTTTAGAAAAAGCTCAGGCGCGTGCATTGGCACTAGAAGGGCTGAGCTTAACGATTGCTGCACTTTCAGGTGATGAAGGGCGGTTGTTTGGTTCAGTAGGTGCACATGAAATTGTAGAAGCTGTTAAAGCGATAGGACACGACATTGCAAAAACTGAAGTACGCCTGTTGGATGGTCCTTTTCGTCAGCTAGGCGAATATGACGTGGCTTTATCTTTGTCGGGTGAAGAAGTTACTGCAAAAATTCGCATCACGGTGATCCCAGCTTAGCTTTTTAGTTTTTTTGTGTTTTAAGGGCATACAATGAACACAAGACAAGGATCGGTAGCTATGGAACTTAAGGTTCCGCCGCATTCCATTGAAGCCGAACAAGCGGTATTGGGCGGTTTAATGCTGGATAATAATGCTTGGGATCAAGTTGCCGATCGAATTGTCGAAAATGATTTTTACCGTATGGATCATCGCACTCTTTATCGTGTGATGCATGATCTGGTGCTTCAATCTAAGCCGCTTGATATTATTACTGTTTCAGAAAGTTTAGAACGAACTCGAGAGATCGAAGTGGTCGGCGGTCTTTCTTATCTAGGTGCTCTTGCCAAAAATACGCCAACATCAGCTAATATTGCTGCCTATGCAGATATCGTACGTGAGCGTGCGGTATTGCGAAGGCTAATTGAAGTTGGGGGTGAGATCACGGAATCTGCCTTTGATCCTGGTGGTCGTGCAGCAATGGAACTTCTGGACGATGCAGAACGTAAAGTGTTTGCCATTGCCGAGCAAGGCGGACATGGAGGCCCAGGTCCCGAAGCCATCTCTGAAATTCTAGCTCGTACTGTGGATAGAATTGATACTTTATTTCATACCAATTCACCCATTACCGGTGTATCTTCAGGGTTTACAGATTTTGATAAAATGACGTCTGGCTTGCAACCTTCCGATTTAATTATTGTTGCGGGAAGGCCATCCATGGGTAAAACGACTTTTGCCATGAACATTGCAGAGCATGCTGTCATGACGCGAGATGAAGCCGTGTTAATTTTCAGTATGGAAATGCCTGCAGAATCTTTAGCGATGCGTATGTTAGCTTCTATGGGGCGCATTGAACAACAAAAAATTAGGAGCGGTCAATTAGAGGATGATGATTGGCCTCGATTAACTTCTGCCATTAGCATGATGTCTTCTAAAAAGTTATTGATTGATGACAGTGGTGCCTTAAGTCCTTTTGAGGTGCGTGCTAGGGCGCGTCGTGTTGCCCGAGCTTATGGTGGCATAGGGCTTATTGTGATTGATTACTTGCAGTTAATGCGAGTTCCTGGAAATAGTGAACATCGAGCATCTGAAATTTCTGAAATCTCGCGATCTTTAAAATCCTTAGCGCGTGAATTAAATGTGCCTGTGGTGGTGTTGTCACAGTTAAATCGAGGCTTAGAGCAAAGGCCTGAAAAACGGCCGGTAATGTCGGATCTTCGAGAATCAGGCGCTATTGAGCAGGATGCAGATTTAATCGTCTTTATTTATAGAGACGAGGTTTACCATAAAGACAGTAATGACAAAGGCACTGCAGAAATTATCATTAGTAAACAACGAAATGGGCCAATTGGCATGACTCGACTAACATTCCTTGGACAATGGTCGAAGTTTGAAAACTATACATCTGAGAATCGATCCATGGATGGTTTTTATGGCGCGCGCTCTTAAAGCGTTTATCGACGCACTTTCTCTAAAACACAATTTTGAGCACGTTCAATCCATCACCAGCAATAAAAAAGTATTGGCGATGGTTAAAGCCAATGGGTATGGTCATGGTGTGGTTCATGTTGCCAGGGCGTTGAAAGATGCGGATGCTTTTGGAGTTGCTTGTATAGAAGAAGCGGTGGCATTACGAAGTGCTGGCGTTCACAATCGCATTGTGTTGATGGAAGGCTTTTTTAACGCGGAAGATGAACTGCCTGAAATTCTTCGTTTAAATTTAGAGCCTGTTATACATCACGAAGGGCATCTCGAAGCCTTGAGATTATTATCTCAACCTATAAAGGTATGGATAAAAATTAATACTGGGATGAATCGCTTAGGATTTAAACCAAATAAATTCTCTGAAGTCTATGAAAAGGTTTCACAGATGACTGCAGTCAAAATAGCAGGTTTAATGACCCATTTTGCAACTGCAGATGATATCAATAATCCCAATACTGCATTTCAAATGGAAGAATTTTTTGCGACGATCCAAAATTGTAAAGAAGCAACGAGTCTTGCAAATTCAGCCGGAATATTAGGCTGGAAAGCATCGCATGGGGACTGGGTACGTCCTGGCATCATGTTATATGGTGTTTCCCCTTTTTCAGGGCGTCATGGATTAGAAGAAGGGTTGCAGCCTGTGATGTCGTTGCAGTCCGAAATCATTGCCATACAAACCTTAAAACAAGGCGAATCCGTGGGATATGGACGTGAATTTAAATGTCCTAAAGACATGCGGATCGGGGTTGTTGCGATCGGTTACGGGGATGGGTATCCTCGAGTGGCACCTAATGGCACACCAACGCTGGTGAATGGAAAATTAGCTCCCTTGGTAGGGCGTGTTTCAATGGATATGATTACAGTCGACTTATCTGAACACCCTGAAGCAGAAATTGGCGATCCCGTACAGATATGGGGTAGGAACTTGCCGGTTGAAACGGTTGCTGAGTTCATTGGCACTTCAGCCTATGAATTATTAACAGGCTTATCGCCTCGGGTGCCTTTCTTTTTAATCTCATAAAAAATAAAAACCTTGTTTCTACTTGAATTCTTAACCACATGGCCTTATATTAGCACTCTAGTGGTCTGAGTGCTAAAGACCATATCGGCAGTTTTAGAAAGTTAATTAAATTGTATCTGGGAGGAAAAAAATGAGTACTAAAGTAAATATTCGTCCGCTGCATGATCGCGTGATCATTCAACGTTTAGAAGAACGCACCACAGCAGGTGGCATTGTGATCCCGGAAACAGCTGGGGATAAACCACAGCGTGGTAAAGTAATGGCTGCAGGTCCTGGTAAATACGATAATGGGGCTCTGCGTAAATTAGATGTCAAAGTGGGTGACGAAGTGTTATTCGGCAAATACTCTGGTACAGAAGTGAAAGTGAATGGTCAAGATCTCTTGGTCATGCGCGAAGAAGATATCATGGGTGTTGTCGAAGCCTAATTGGGTTTGACACAGTAAAACGGTTAATTAATTCAAGTTTGAGGAGTAAACAATATGGCTGCTAAAGATCTATATTATGCAGATAACGCGCGTCAGCGTTTGTTAAAAGGGGTAGTGGCACTCGCTAATGCGGTTGAAGTGACGCTTGGACCCCGTGGTCGCAATGTGATTATCGAAAAATCTTTTGGCGCTCCCACCATCACTAAAGACGGTGTGTCGGTTGCTAAAGAAATTGAATTTGAAGACAAAATTGCCAATATGGGCGCACAGATGGTTAAAGAAGTGGCTTCCAAGACTTCAGACGATGCTGGAGATGGAACTACGACGGCAACTGTACTGGCTAAAGCGATTGTTATTGAAGGTCATAAAGCAGTGGCAGCTGGCATGAACCCGATGGATCTGAAACGAGGAATGGATAAAGCAACTGCGTTGGTGGTGGCTGAGCTTAAGAAACTTTCCGTCCCTTGCAAAGACAACAAGGCTATTGCTCAAGTGGGTACTATTTCTGCCAATTCGGATGAATCGATTGGTAATATTATTGCAGAAGCAATGAGCAAAGTAGGTAAAGAAGGTGTTATTACCGTTGAAGATGGTAATGGATTAGATGATGAGTTAGACGTAGTGGAAGGGATGCAGTTTGATCGCGGCTACATTTCACCCTATTTTGTTAATAATCAGCAAAATATGAGCTGTGAATTAGAAAATCCTCTCATTTTATTGGTGGACAAGAAGATCAGCAATATTCGTGAGATGCTTCCTGTATTGGAAGGCGCTGCGAAATCAGGCCGTTCTTTATTTATTATTGCTGAAGATGTTGAAGGCGAAGCTTTAGCCACATTAGTGGTTAATAATATTCGTGGCATTGTTAAAGTGTGTGCGGTTAAGGCACCTGGTTTTGGGGATCGTCGTAAAGCCATGTTGCAAGATATTGCTATTCTCACCAACGCTAAAGTAATTTCAGAAGAAATTGGCTTAAGTCTTGAATCTACCAAGTTGGAAGATCTGGGAACAGCTAAACGCATAGTGGTAACCAAAGAAAATACCACGGTGATCGATGGTGGCGGTAAGAGTACCGATATCGAATCGCGCATTAAACAACTGCGTCAACAGGTAGAAGACACCAGTTCCGATTACGATAAAGAGAAGTTACAAGAACGTGTTGCTAAACTTTCGGGCGGCGTTGCTGTTATTAAAGTGGGCGCTGGTTCTGAAGTTGAAATGAAAGAGAAGAAAGCACGTGTTGAAGATGCGTTGCATGCAACTCGCGCAGCCGTTGAAGAAGGCGTGGTGCCAGGCGGTGGTGTTGCATTGGTTCGAGCTATTCCAGCATTGAAGAAGCTGAAAGGCGATAATGAAGATCAAAATCATGGTATTGCGATCATCGTTAGAGCACTGGAAGCGCCTTTACGTCAGATTGTGGCGAATGCAGGCGATGAACCTGCAGTCGTGATTGAACGCGTAAAAGCGGAATCTGGCAATTTTGGTTATAACGCAGCAACCGGTGAATACGGCGATATGGTGAAATTGGGTATTTTAGATCCCACCAAAGTAACCCGTACAGCGTTGCAGCAAGCAGCATCCATTGCGGGCTTGTTAATTACAACCGAATGCACCATTTCAGATACACCAAAGGCTGATAAAGAAAGCGCTGGTGGTATGGGTGGCGGCATGGGTGGTATGGGCGGAATGGGTGGCATGGGCGATATGATGTAATATTGCCTGTGAGATCCTAAGCCTAAGGTAACCAACCCTCAGGAAAAGTAAAAGGGCTCCGATTTCGGGGCCCTTTTTTTTGAGTTGACAAGCTATTTATTTAGATATCCAATATGCAGTATTAAATTCCAAAGGGATAGGGAGGTAATATTAAATGCATACTGCAACATCATCATCTAATCCATACACTTCTGCGAGTAAAGTAAAACCTACCGGTAAAGAAAAAATGATTGTAAATGCTGAAGAGGAAAGTTTAGCCAATAGTTTGATCATTAGCAGTATACTTCGAGAACGGACGCCCGTTGTGGAGAGTGAAGGCGATTTATTAGATCGTTCTTTTGGAAACCCTATTTTTAATAGATTGATAGAAGACATTCAAGCAGGACGTGTTTCTGTTGCAAAGTCAGCATTAGATACCATTTCAAAACCTGGCGCTAATAAAGTTGCTCTAAGTTACGCTTTAATAATGGCTTTAGAATGTGGTTGTGCGGCGATTATCGGTAAATTAGCAAAACATATATGGGCAGAAAATGCGTTGCCTGAATCTTTGTTGTACATGCAAAACCAAGAGAATGCATCTAAACCCTGGAAAGGACCCAATCGCGATGTAATATACAAAGAGCTTATTAAAATTTTAGCGGACAAAGAAGGGTTAACCCTGGAAGATAAATCTAAAGAAAAATTACAAACAGCTGTTACCCATATGGTAAATCAGTCAGAAGAGCATGTTCAAACTTTGTTAGATAACCCTTGTATTGTTGAAAAGCTGAATTTAGAAGCATTGTTACTCACTGCTATTGTCAAAGGTAATTGTGTTGCGGCTATCACGTTAGTAGAGAAGGGCTCAAAAAACCTTACTGAAGCGTTAGTAAATCTCCAAACCTATATTATCCCTCAAACCAGGTACTCGACTACTAGATATTGGAATGGGCCAAACCGAGATGCAATATACGCCAAAATAGTTGGTATTTTAGCCACAAAAACAGAGTTTACCACTGAGGAGAAATCTAGAGATAATATGCAAAAAGCATTGCTCGATATGTTGGCACAGTGGGATGAATTTGCTGAGGTGTTATTAGGGAACCCAGAAATCGTTAAAACGCTAGATCTAGAGGCTTTACTATTAGCTGCTATCACAGCAGGAAATTCTACAGCAGCAATAGTCTTAGTCGAAAAAGGCTCAAAAAATATATCGGACGCTTTAGTAAAAGTTCAAACCTATATAGGATTTCAGCGGCATAAGGGTTGGAAAAATGGTGGATATGAGGAAGTACGCTTAAAACTAGTTCAAGCGATAGCCTCTAGGAGCGATTTGACTCTTATATCGGATAAAATTAAAGAGCGTGAAAACTTAAGAAAAATTATATCAAAAATTGTATATACTAAAGAAAAATCAAGGTCTCAATTCAAGGTTAGATTTTCTGAATTAAGAACCTTGCTCTTGAGTAGTAAAGCAGTCCTAGAAGAACTAGATTTAGATGCATTGTTGATGGATGCCTTAAAAATTTGGCATGGTGAAGCGGCAGTATTAGTTGCACAAGTTGGAGGAAAAACAGTTCCCTCTGCTTTAGCTTGGCTTCAACAAAATTATTCTCCATCCGGATCATTCATAGAAGGTTACGTAGCCAAAACTTGGAAATCAGGTAGCTGGGCAGAAACCTATCGATCATTAACCCATGTAGCTGCCGGAAATTGGCAGGAAGTATATAATGATGTAGAAAGATCATCCGAAACGTATGCCAAAGTAACCCGGCAAGAGGTTCGGTTAGAAATTACTGAACAAACCGCATTATTATTGGCTTTGCAATATATGATTACGAATGGTCAAGAGGAAGCTCTCATTCTATTGCGTGCTTTATATAAATCCGGCCTGATGCTTAATAACTTAATAGAATCGTTATGTAATTCTCTTCTAAGGGACGCTATTAAAGGCGGGAATGGGTTGGCCGCAAAGCTTATAATCGATCGCAAAGAATATAACCAAGCTGTGGCAGAAGGGAATATTTTAGTCGCTCATTTGGAGCTACTCGTATTTTTATCTCAAACCACAACCTGGAAACCAGGGTGTCCTTATCCAGAGTTAAGAGACCACTTATCTGATGTACTTATCATGGTAGGGGTGAAGTGCGAAACGGAAGAACAATTAGGATCCTTACTTCAACTTTTAAAAACAGTCATTCAGAAAGGCGAAATTGAGCTCCTGAAAAAATTAATTCGCTGCGAAAGTATAAAAAACAATATCGACAATTTTCAAGGATTGGAATTAATTAAAATTGCATTAAAAGCCGGTGAGAAGGAAATTGTTCAGTATTTAATTGAAGGTGAAATCGATTCACCTGTCCTATTAGGGATACGTTTAAAAGCGATATTTGATTTTTCTATGCATGAAGAGGAAATTGCAAAAGAGCAACCTGCGGGCAAGAAAATTGATCCTAAATTCTATCGCGAGTTGACCCTGGATACCCTAAGAGATCCTAAGATTTTCGAGTTTTTTTCAGATAAAGAAAGTGCTGAACTCTACAAGGTCATGGGATTTTTAATTAATAAACGGGATGGAGAATTAATAAATATTGTTAATTTGAAACATATTAACCCAAAATTAGATTACGAGAAGATGCTAAAATGTGCCGTAGAAAGCTGTAATTTTCCCATGGTTCAGGTTTTTACGGATTTAAACATGATGTCTAGAATTAATAGGCTGACATTGTTAAAAATGATCCAATTGTCACAAGAAAAAACAACAAATACGACGGATGAAAATTTACAGCAAGAACATAAAGAAATTCGTAATTATTTGCTACAACTTTTTGAAAGGCCCAGTATCTATCAAAATTTAGGTAAAGATGATAATGAAAAAGATGCATTAATGTCTTTGTTCGGCGACTTTATTTTTTTAGGTGAAACACGTCTTTTAGAAGATCTATTTAGAAGATGCGAATTTATTAGCACCCAAGACATTGCTCTCTTATTAGGAAATGCAATAAATTTGGTCGCTAAAGTTGGAAGTGAGGATAATTTTAAAAAATTTGAAGCAATGCCATTTTTAATTGCGAGAGTGCCGAGAAAAGTTGTAGAAGTGCTTGAAAAAATGCAGGCATTACCGCCTACGGTTAAACAAAGATATGATCATATTTATTGTGGGTTAATTACTAAATTACTGAATAATGTTGGTATGTTAGCCTTAAATGGCACTGAAACAGAAAGGGATCGTTTGATAAAGGTGATTAAGGAGATGCTTGCTTCAGATCTTGATAAAAAGGAAGATCATATTTTAGCAATACTTAGAAACCCCACAATACGAGCCTATTTGGGAGCCAAAGTTGCAGAGTTGTTGCCAAAATTGCAAGAACCTGGTAGGGAGAAGTTTTTAATCGTTTTGGTGTGTCATGCTACAGAAGAACAGTTAGGGTTAACAAGATGGCAAACCAAACAAGCAATATTGGCACCTGTGTTCTTGGAAGCGGCGCGTTCAAATCGGGATGATCTAGTGAACCTTTTCTTAATTAGTACTCCTGACAAAGCATACTTAGGATTAAAAGATAAGGGATCTTTATCTCCTCTTGTGGTTGCTTTAGAAAAAAGTGCACTTAAAGTGTTATCCATATTATTATCACTTGATAATTTTACAGAGATGGATTGTAAAGCTGCTTCCGAATTGGAATTCTCTAGAAGAAAACAAAATAAAGATAGCAAGAGTGTGCTTGGATTTTCATTAACATGGTCTACCTCACAACCAGAGTTGCCTGATGATTTGCTCCAGAAGTTGATGCGCTTTGAATCCGTGCCTGAATTGGGGGGAGATAGAGTGGAGAGAAAGGATCTCAATATATTATTGCCAGGAGAAGTTCAGCTGCAAGGGGATTCAAATCCTGATCAAGTAGGAGAGTGTTCATCAATTAGTCCAGCGGGACATTTTAGAAGAAGGTCTGCAGAGTTAGTCATTAATACAGATCATCCAAGATCTAATAACTAATGTTGCTAAGGATTCATTAAGTTTGCATTGATGGAGGAAATCTGAAATGCCAAGTAGTCCACAAAGTAATCAAATTGAGGTAATAGGTAAAAAAAAAGGAAAATTAGAAACCAGCGGCATTAAAAACAATAAAAAGCCGATAGACTTAAAAAAACAACTTGAGTGTTTAAGCATGGGTAGTGCTCAGAATGAAATGAGAAAAGGTGACTGGTCTCTTGCTAATTCGTTTATTGCAAATATTGAAAACGTTTCCTTTTTGAATCAATTACTAACCTATGCGGTGCAACGACATGATCTTCCCCCGAAAAAACGGACATATTGCTAAGCAACTTGTTTTTCCTCAAACGCTATTGGACTCAAATAGCCC